>JACQBB010000065.1 GCA_016194625.1 Elusimicrobiota bacterium
CGTCGAACAGCTCGTTGGAGTACAGCACGCCGCAATAACGCGGCAAGCACTCCACGCCGGTGACCGCGTCCACCGGCAGGCCGAACGCGGTGAGCGCGCGCACCGCCGCGGTCAGGTCCTTGCGCGAGCGCTCGAGCAGGACGAAGCGCAGTCCCGCGGCGACGTCGGCGTGGCGCTCGCGCAGGCGGCGGGCGACCTGCGTCGCCAGCGTGCCGTTGCCGCAGCCCGCCTCCACCAGCGCCAGGGGCTCGCCCGGCCGGGCCTCCCGGACGCGCCGCAGGAGCGCGGCGAGGCGGTCGGCCAGGATGCTCCCGAACGCGGGGTGCAGCTCGGGGGCGGTGTAGAAGTCGGCCGTCTGGGTCCGCGTGGAGTAGAACCCCTTGTCAGGGTCGTAGAGGGCCGACTCCATGAAGTCCCGGAACGTGCGCATTCCGCCGATTCTTAGGCGAGGTCTTCGGCGCCGAGGGTCTTCTTCTGGTTCTCGGACTGGACCTTCTGGATGGACGCCTTGATGGCGGCCTCGATCTTCGCGGAGAGCGCGTCGATGTAGTCGCCGCCGGTGCGCAGGCCGGCTTCCTTCACGAGCTTCTTCACCTTGCTGACGACGACGAGGGTCTCGGCCATATGAAAATCCTCCGTGCGGCGTTTCAACGGATGAACTCGAAGCGCGTCATTACAACAGAAAAGAAGCCCCCGAACATTGATTCAGGTCAATGTCCGGGGGGCTTACAAAGATTGGCGCGGGGCAGGATCGAACTGCCGACATGGCGCTTATGAAACGCCCGCTCTACCACTGAGCTACCGCGCCGTCGCACGGGAGAGGAAGCGATTATAATCGAATCGGAGCGGTCGAGTCAAACCGCGCCGGCGGCGGGCGGCGCGTCCTTGCGGTCCAGGACCTCCCGCACCTTGCTCGCCAGCACCTCGGGCGGGAAGGGCTTCTGCAGGAACTCGTAGCGCGTCCCGGCCAGCCGCTCGAGGGCGCCGTGCTCCACGTAGCCGGAGACGAACATCACCTTGAGCCCGGGCTTGAAGGCGACCGCTTGGCGCGCGAGCTCCCCCCCGCCGATGCCCGGCATCACGACGTCGGTCACCATCAGCGCCGCGTCCTTCGCGCCGTCGTGGAGGAGCTTGAGCGCCTCCTCTCCGTCGCGCGCCGCGAGCACGCGGTAGCCGCGCTCCGTGAGGACCCGGGCGTCGATGCGGCGCAGGGTCTCGTCGTCCTCCACGATCAGCCCCGTCTCCCCGCCGCGCGCCGCCGTCCCCGGCGCCGCGGACGCGGGAGCGGACGCGGGCGCCGCGCTCGCCAGCGGGAGGTCGACGGCGAAGGCGCTCCCCGCGCCGGGCGCGCTGCGCACGGACACGTCGCCCTGCGCCGAGCGCACGATCCCGTACACCGTCGACAGGCCGAGGCCGGTGCCCTTCCCGACCGGCTTCGTCGTGAAGAAGGGCTCGAACAGATGGGCGACCACCGCGGGCGGCATGCCGCAGCCGGTGTCCTCCACCGTCAGGCGCGCGCGCCGGCCGCCGTCCCCGGCGGCGGCCGCCGGCGCGTGCGGGGCGCCGGCCGGGAGGATCTCCGTGCGCAGGACGAGCCTCCCGCCCTCGGGCATCGCGTCGCGCGCGTTCACCGCCAAGTTCGTGACGACCTGCTCGATCTGGCCCGGGTCGATCAGCGCCATCACGGGATCCGCGGACAGGACCGTCTCGATCTTGATGTCCTCGCCGATGAGGCGGCGCAGCATCTTGAGCAGGTTCGCGACCGACGCGTTCAGGTCCAGCACGACGGGCTGGGTCTTCTGCTTGCGGCTGAAGATCAGCAGCTGGCGCGTGAGCGCGGCCGCGCGCTCGCCCGCGGCCTTGATCTCCTCGACGTCGGCGCGCCGGGGGTCGTTGCTCCCCAGGCTGGTCAGCAGGAAGCTGCAGTTGGCGAGTATCGTCATCAGGATGTTGTTGAAGTCGTGCGCGACGCCGCCGGCCAGCACGCCGACGCTCTCCATCCTCTGCGCGTGCTGGCGCTCGCTCTGCAGGCGCTTGCGCTCGGTCACGTCGCGCGCGCCGATCATCCCCGGCGTCGGCGCGCCCGCGGCGTCGCGCAGCCACAGGCCGCTGATCTCGAACGCGCGCGCCTCGCCGCTCTTGTGGAGCATCTCGACCTCGACGACGGTCGGGCCGGGCGCCTTCTGCGACTCGGCGAAGACGCCCTGCATCTCCGCGACGCGCTCTTTCGGCAGCAGCCAGAAGATGTCGCGCCCCTCCAGCTCCGCCGGCGCGTAGCCGAGGATCTCGCGGTACGAGGGGCTCGCGTACACGCAGACGCCGCGCGTGTCGACGAGGGAGATGAGGTCGCGGCTGTTCTCCACGATGAGGCGGTACTTCTGCTCGAGCGCGCCCAGCTCGGCCCGCGAACGCTCGACCTCCGTCATGTCCCGCGCGGCGGCGAAGACGCCGACGACCTTCCCCGCGGCGTCGCGGTACACCGTCGCGTTGTAGAGGACCGGGACGACGGAGCCGTCCTTCCCGCGCAGGCGCAGCGGGTAATCGCGCACCTGCCCGTCGCGGAACGCGCGCTCGTAGCCGGCGCGGGCCGCCTCGGGCTCGGTGAAGTAGCTCGAGAAATCCGTGCCGATCAGCTCTCGGCGCGAGCGGCCGGTCGCGGCTTCCGTCGCGCCGTTGACGTCGGTGATCCTCCCGTCGGACCCGATCGTGACCAGGGGGTCGAGGCTCGCCTCGATCAGGCTGCGGTTGTAGGCGCCGGCGGCGCGCAGGGCCTCCTGGGCGCGCGCGATCTCGGTCATGTCGCGGGCCGCGGCGAAGACGCCGACGACCTCCCCCGCGTCGTCGCGGTACACGGTCGCGTTGTACAGCACCGGGGTGACCGTGCCGTCGCGCGCGCGAAGCTCCAGCGGATAGTCGCGCACGCGGCTGTCGCGGAAGACGCGCTCGTAGCCGGCGCGAGCCTCCGCCGGCTTGGTGAAGTAGCCCGAGAAATCGGTGCCGATCAGCTCGTCGCGCGAGCGGCCGGTCGCGGCCTCCGTCGCGCCGTTGACGTCGGTGATCCTGCCGTCGGGGCCGATCGTCACGAGCGGGTCGAGGCTGGCCTCGATCAGGCTGCGGTTGTACACGCTCGCCGCGCGCAGGGCCTCCTCGGCCTCCGCTCGCGCGGCGCGCGTGCGCAGCGAGGCCACGCCGAAGGCCAGGTCCTCCGAGAGCTCCTTCAGGAGCGCGACCTCGTCGTCGGTGAAGGCTCCGACCCCGGTCGCGTAGATGACCAGGGTGCCGAACGGCGCGCCGTTGGAGCTCAACGGCAATCCGATCGCCGCGCGATAGCCGCGCTTGCGCGCCTCCGCGCGCCACGGCGCCATCGCCGGGTCCGTCTCGAAGTCCCGGGTGACGGCGACGGCGGCGTCGCGGATGGCGGTCCCCGCGGGCCCGCGGCCGCGGGGCGCGTCCGCCCAGGTGATGAGGGTCTTGGCGAGATACTCCTCGCCGTCCCCCGCCCAGGCGGCCACGCGGACGGTCTTGGCCTCGTCGTCGACGCGGTAGCCGACCCAGGCGAGCGGGTAGCCGCCCTGCTCCACGACGATCCGGCAGATCCGCTCGAGCAGCTCGTGCTCCTCCTTCGCCCGGACGAGCGCCTCGTTGCACAGGCTCAGCGTGCGCAGCGACCGCGACTTCTTGCGCAGCGCCTCGTCGGCCTGCTTCTGCGCGGTGACGTCGCGAGCCGTCGCGTAGGTGATCTTCTCCTTCTCGCTGTAGATCGCCCGCCAGGACAGCCATTTGTAGGAGCCGTCCTTGCAGCGGTAGCGGTTCTCGAAGTTCAGCGAGTAGCCGACCTTCATCTGGCGCGCCATCTCGTCGACCGTCGCCTGCTCGTCGTCGGGATGGATGAAGTCGACGAAGGGCTTCGAGACGAGCTCGGCCTCCGAGTAGCCGAGCGTCTCCGTGAACGACGGGTTCGTCTTCAGGAAGGCGCCTTGGGGGTCGGCGATCGCCATCAGGTCCGCGGAGGTCATGAAGAACTTGTGGAACTGCTCGCGCTCCTTCTCGGCGAGCTCGCGCGCGGCGCGGGCGCGCAGCGCCGACACGCCGTAGGCGAGGTCCTGGGAGAGCTCCTTCAGCAGGGCGAGCTCGTCGGCGCTGAAGGCGTCGGGCGCGGACGCGTAGATCATCAGCGCGCCGAAGGGCGAGCCGTTGACGGTCAGAGGAAGGGCGACGGCCGAGCGGTACCCGTGCGCGCGCGCGTCCTCGCGCCACGGCGCGAACGCCGGGTCCGATCCGGTGTCGCGGCAGACGGCGACGACCCCGTCGCGCATCGCGGCGCCGGTGGGGCCGAGGCCGCGCTCGTCCTCCCCCCACGTGATCCCGAGCGCCTCGAGGGCGCCTTCCTCGTGGCAGGAGTCATCGCGGCAGGCGCGCGCGGCGGGGCGCACGGTCCTGGCGGCGTCCTCGACGCGGAACCCGACCCAGGCGTGGCAGTAGCCCCCCTCCTGGACGACGATCCGGCAGACGCTCCGCAGGAGCTCGTCCTCGGCCTTGGCGCGCACGAGGGCCTCGTTGCAGCGGCTGAGCGTGCGCAGCGCGCGGGCGGACCGCGCCACCGCCTCTTCGGCCCGCTTGCGGGCGGTGATGTCCCGGGAGACCGTCATCACGCTGACGATCCTCCCCTCGCGGTCGTGCTCCGGGAAGGCGGAGACGTTGTACCACGCCTCGGCTCCCCCCTTGGTCAGCCTGACGTCGATGGGGTCGGCGGCGCCTCCGTCCAGCACCGTGCGCAGGAGGTTCTGCAGGAGCTCGGCGCCTTCCTTCGGCAGCGGCGAGGCCTGCAAGGGCGTCTTGGCGAGCATGCTCTCCGCCGTGCCGCCGGCGACCTTGAGATATGTCGGGTTCACGTAGGTGCGCCGGCAGTCGCGGTCGTACCGCGCGATGATGTCCGGGGAGGATTCGACCAGCGTGCGGAACACCTGCTGGGCCTCGAACACGGCGGCTTCCGCCTTCTTGTGCTCGGTGATGTCCTGGACGGTCCCGATGCCGCGCAGCGGCGCGCCGTCCGGGGAGAACTCGACCTCGGCGCGCTCGCGGACCCATTTGAGGACGCCGTCGACCACCAGGCGGTGCTCGATGTCGTAGGGCCGGCGCGCGAGCGCCTCCATCCACGCGGCGTTGACGGCGTCGCGGTCGTCGGGATGGATCCGGTCGAGGAAGATCTCGTAGGTCAGCGGCGTGCCCGGCGCCACCCCGAACATGCGGTGCGTCTCGGGCGACCACGAGAGCACGTTCTTCGGGATGTCGAGGACCCAGCTGCCGATGCGCGCGACGGCCTGCGCGCGGTTCAGGTCGGCCTCGCGCTCGCGCAGCGCGGCTTCGGCGGCGTCGCGCGCGGCGCGCACGCGCAGGCCGGTCAGCCCGAACGCGAGGTCCTCGCTCAGCTCGCGCAGGAGGGCGACCTCCTCGCCGCCGAACGCTCCCGCCTCCGTCGCGTAGATCATCAGCGCGCCGAACGCGCGGCCGTTGCCCGACAGCGGGAGCGCGATCGAGGCGCGGTAGCCGCGTTTCAGGGCCTCCGCCCGCCACGGCGCCATCCGCGGGTCGGTCTCGAAGTCGCGGCTGACCTCGATCGTGCCGTCGCGGATCGCGGTCCCCGTCGGGCCGCGCCCTTCCGCCTCGTCCGCCCAGGTGACGCGCAGTCCTTCGAGGTACCCTTCCTCGAAGCCGGCCTGCGCGCGCGCGCGGACGCTCTTCGCGGCGTCGTCGACGCGCTCGGCGACCCAGGCGAAGCGGTAGCCGCCCGCCTCGACGATGATGCGGCAGACGCGGTCGAGGAGCTCCTGCTCGTCCTTGGCGCGGACGAGCGCCTCGTTGCACAGGCTGAGCGTCTTCATCGCGCGGGACAGCCGCGCGACCTCCTGCTCGGCCTTCCAGCGCTCGCTCACGTCGCGGGCGACGACGGAGACGCCGACGACCGCCCCGTCCGGGCCCTTCACCGGCGACACCGACAGCGAGACGCGGACGGTCGCGCCGTCCTTGCGCGCGCGGTCCACCTCGCGGTGGGCGACGTGCTCGCCGCGGCGGACCTTCGCGCGGATCTCCTGGAATTCCGCCCTCCCGCCTTCCGGGACGACGATCGACGCGGATTCGCCGACGGCCTCGGCCGCCGACCAGCCGTACAGGCGGCGGGCGCCGTCGTTCCAGCTGGTGATGACGCCGTCGAAGGTCTCGCCGATGATGGCGTCCTCGGAGCCCTCCACCATCGCGGCCAGGTGGCGCTGCGCCTCGTCGGCGCGCCGGCGCTCGGAGTTGTCGAAGACGGTCGAACGGCTCATCAGGTAGCGCCCGCGCTCGTCCTTGATCGCGGTGGCGCTGACCAGGACCGGCAGGATCGAGCCGTCCTTGCGCACCATGTCGAACTCGAGTCCCTTCACCCAGCCGCGCTCCTTGAAGGCCGGGAACTCCTGCCGGAACGTCTTCAGGCTGTGCGGCGCGAGCAGGTCGCTGAACGTCTTCTTCCCGACGATCTCGTCGCGGGAGTAGCCGAGCCAGGCGAGTTCGGTTTCATTGATCCGCAGGAAGGTCCCGTCGGGCCCGAGCGAGTGGTAGCCGCACGGCGCGCGGTCGTACAGGTCCGCGAGCTCGTCGGAGCGCCGCCGCAGCTCGTTCTCGGCGCGCACGCGCTCGGTCACGTCCTCCAGCGAGAACACCACGGACTCGACTTCCCCGTCGGCTCCGACCAGCGGCACGAGCAGCCAGTCCCAATAGGTCGTCCCCCACTCCGGATGGTCGGCGAACTCGAAGGGCTTGGCGACCGCGCGATACGGGGTCTTCGTGCGGACGACGTCGCGGAAGATCCTCTCGTTGTCCTCGTTCGGGTAAAGCTCGAAGTGCCCGCGGCCCGGGAACTCGTCGATCCTCTTCCCGCAGGCCTTCGCGTAGGCCTCGTTGACGCGCAGGAAGCGGAAGTCGCGGTCGAGCAGGACCACCGGCGTCAGCGAGTGCTCGAGGAAGGAGTCGAGGAGCCGCGTCTTCTCGCGCAGGGCCTCCTCGGTCCCGCGCCGCTCCCCCTCGTGCCTCGCCTCCTGGCGGCGCAGCTGGCGCGCGAACGCGAACGCGGCGGCCAGGAGGGCGCCGAGCAGCAGCGCGGCCTCGGAGAGCACGCGCGCGCGCACCGGACGGGCGACCTCCGCCGCGTCGACCTTCGTGACCAGGACCCAGCCGGTGTCCGGGATGCGCCGCGCGACGGCGACGACCGGCTTGCCGCGATAGTCGACCTCGGCGCCGTCGAAGGCCTCGCCGCGCAGGGCCCGGGCGGCGGGAAGGCGCGGGGCCGAGGCGGGATAGCCCTCTCGCGCGGCGGCGTCGCGGTGCGGGCTGACGAAGAAGACCCGGTCGCCGCGGCGGACGGCGACCAGGCTCTCGGCGGTCTCGCTGAACAGGCGGACGCTCTCCAGGGCCCGGAACACCCCGCCCGCGTCCATGCGCAGGACCACGACGGAGAGCGCTTCCCCGGAGTCGCGCGCGGCCGCGACCAGCGCGCGGTCGGGGGCGGCCGGCGGCGCGCCGTCCTGCGAGACGACCGCGGTCCGGCGGCCCGCGCCGTCGAGGCGCTGGATCCACTCGTACGCCGGCGGCCGGACGAGATCCCGGCAGGGGGCCAGGCCGGCCCCGCGGCCGCGCGACGCCGTGAGGCACGTGCGCAGGTCGACGCGGCCGTCCTCCAGGCGGTTGCGCACGAGGAGGACCTGCTCGTCGGCGAGGCTGGCGAGGCGGCGGGCGACCGTCGCGCGCTCGCCGCGGAGCTCCGCGCGGTACTGCAGGCCGAGGGCGCCGAAGGCCGCGACCGCGACGGCGGCGATCGTGAGCGGGACGAAGGCGCCGGTCCGGGGCGGGGTCATCGGGCCTCCGGACCCGCGCCCGCCGCGGAGGACGCGCGCGCGCGGCCCGTCACGGCGCGGACGAGGACGGGCTCCGCGACGCCGTGGAACTGCCGCTCGCCGAGCTCCTGCAGCTCGAACGCCCCGCGGACGGCGGCCGTGGTCTCCGGGCCGACGAGGACCTGGCCGGCGGCGGCGATCTTCTCGAGGCGCGCGGCCACGTTGATCGGCGAGCCGATGACGGAGTACTCGGTGCGGTCGCGGCTGCCCAGGCAGCCGGCCATCACCTCGCCGGAGTTGATGCCGATGCCGACGCCGAGCGGCGCGAGGCCCTTCTCCTGGCGGCGCTCGTTGAGCACCGCGAACCACTCCTGCGCGCACAGCGCCGCCCGGACCGCGGCCGCCTCGTGCGCCTCGAGCGGGATCGGCGCGCCGAACAGCGCCATCGCGCCGTCGCCCAGGAACTTGTTGACGATCCCCCCTTCCGAGTGGACCGCCTCCTGGAGGACCGCGAAGATGGCGTTGAGCGCCGAGGTCGCGTCCTCGGGAGTGACGCCGGCGGCGTACGCCGTGAAGGACCGGACGTCGGCGAACAAGACGGTGACGCGGCGGCGCTCGCCGCGGGTGCGGAAGTCCTCCGGGTGCTTCATCACGACCTCGGCGACCTCCGGGGTCGCGAACTGGCCGAAGATGTCGCGCACGCGGCTGAGCTCGGCCAGCTGCGTGTAGGCGCGGTGCAGCTCCGCGCGCAGCTCCTTCTCGCGGGCGAGCTCGCGCGACAGGCGCCGCTTCTCCAGGCAGCGGCCGACGACCGCGCGCAGGAGCTCGTCGGAGACGGGCTTCGACAGGTAGTCGTAGGCGCCGTCGCGCAGGCCCTGCACCGCGGAGTCGAGCTGCGGGTAGGCGGTCATGATGATGACGTCGACCACCCCGCCGGCGCGGAAGCGGCGCGTGACCTCGTTGCCGCCGATCGCGCCGGGGAGCATGAGGTCGGTCAGCACGAGGTCGAACTCGCGGCCGACGAGGGCCACGGCGTCCTCTCCGGTGGCCGCGGAGGAGACCTCGTGGCCGTCCTCCTTCAGCATGCGCTCGATGACGCGGCGGACCGAGGCGTCGTCGTCGACGACCAGGATGCGGGCCGGCGCCGGGGCCTCAGGCATCGCCTTTCTCCTCGCGCCACGCGCGGGCGATCTCTCCGGACGCCTTGGCGAAGGCGCGCGCGACGCCCGGGTGGAACAGCCGGCCGGACCCGGCGGCGATGAAGTCCGCGCTCTTCCGGAAGGACCAGGCCGGCTTGTAGGCGCGGCGGGCCGTCAGCGCGTCGAAGACGTCCGCGACGGCGACGATCGCCGCCTCGACCGGCACCTTCTCGCCCGCGAGGCCCGCGGGGTAGCCGCTGCCGTCCCAGCGCTCGTGGTGGCCGAGCGCGATCTCGGCGGCCAGGCGCAGCAGAGGGCTCTTGGCCTTGGAGAGGATCTCCCAGCCCAGGCGCGCGTGCTTCTTCATCTCCTCCATCTCCGGCGGCGTCAGCGGCCCTTCCTTGCGCAGGATCGCGTCGGCGATGCCGACCTTGCCGATGTCGTGCAGCGGGCTGGCGAACTCGACGGCCTCCGCGCGCGCCTCGGGCAGGCCGAAGCTCTCGGCGAGGATGCGGGAGTAGCGCCCGATCCGGCGCAGGTGCGGGCCGGTGTCGCGCGTGTCGCGGTACTCGGCCATCCGCGCCAGCCGGTGCAGGGTCTCGAGGTAGGACTCGCGCAGCGACTCGTACAGGCGCGCGTTCTCCAGGCCCGCCCCGGCCAGGGACCCGAGGATGCGCAGCAGGGCCTCGTCCTCCTCGTCGAAGGCTCCCCCGCGCTTGTTGAGGACCTCGAAGACCCCGAAAGTGCGCCCGTCGCCGTCCTGCAGCGGCACCGCCAGGATGCTGCGCGTGCGGTAGCCGGTCTCCCGGTCCACCGCGGCGTTGAAGCGCGGGTCGGCGTAGGCGTCGTCCACGCGGATCGCCTCGCCGGTCGCGACCACGCGGCCGATGATCCCGGCCGACAGCGGCAGGCGCAGCTCGCGTCCTTCCAGGCCGTGCGCCACGTGGGTCCAGAGCTCTCCGGTCTCCTCGTCGACCAGGAACACGCTGCAGCGCGCGGCGCCCAGCACGCGGCGCACCTCGTCGGCGATCAGGTGGAGCTGGGGGCGCAGCCGCGCCACGCCCCGGAGCTTGCGTCCGAACTCGACGAGGGCGCGGTACCGTCTCTCCGAGCTCTTCTCTCGGACCCGACCTTCGGGCCGGACCCGGCGCGGCGCCGTTCTGGTCGTCATGGGTTCCTTCCGCGGCTCAAATTACTTATCTTCCATTGATATTCGCAACGAAGAAGCCATCCGCGCGGACGCGGGGGGCGGCGAGGATGGCGCGTCGCTCCAAAATATGTATGATGCCAGCTGACGCGGCGAGCGTCGACGGAGGGAACCAGTGGCGAAGGCGAAAACGGCGGCGAAGAAGATCACGGTCATCATCGCGGACGACCAGACGTTGTTCCGCGAGGGCATCAAGGACCTCCTCGAGGACGAGAAGCACGTGCAGATCGTCGGCGAGGCGGCCGACGGGCGCGAGGCCCTGCGCCTGGTCAAGAAGCTCCGGCCCAACGTGATCCTCCTCGACATCAAGCTTCCACACATGGACGGCATCGAGGCGACGCGGCAGATCCATAAGGAGTGCCCGACCACGAACGTCCTGATCCTGTCGGGCTACGAGGACGAGGCGCACGTGATGGAGGCCATCCAGGCCGGCGCCAACGGCTA
>JACQBB010000222.1 GCA_016194625.1 Elusimicrobiota bacterium
GTACGGATCCCGCTTCCTGGGCGGGCCGCACCGCGTGCTGTTCTTCTGGCACTACTTCGGCAACAAGCTCTTCACGCTGGCCACGAACGTCCTCTACAACATCAACCTCACCGACATGGGGACCTGCTACAAGGCCTTCATCGCCGAGAAGATCAAGGCGATCCCGCTGGAAAGCGAGCGCTTCGGCATCGAAGCCGAGATCACCGCGAAGATCTGTAAGGCGCGCCTGCGCATCTACGAGGCGCCGATCTCCTACTCGGGCCGCACCTACGACGAGGGAAAGAAGATCACCTGGAAGGACGGCTTCTCCTACCTCTGGTGCCTGCTCCTTTACCGTGTGGCCGATTAGCCCCCGGCGACTCCTGACGCTGGCCGCCGCCGCGCTCGCGCTGAGAGCCTGTTGCGCCGTCCTCACCGAGTTCAAGCCGATCTTCCCGCCCTACTACTACACGGACGCCGGGATATTCCACAAGACCGCGCTCGCCGCGCTCGACCGGACGAAGGCCTCGGAGGCCCCGTCCATCAACGGCACGCTCAGCGAGCGATTACAGATCCTGATGACGCTGATGACATACCGGATCTTCGGCGCGTTCCCGTTGGCGATCAAGCTGGTCAACGCCGTGCTGGGCGCCGCCGCCGTCGCGGCGCTGGCCTGGGCGCTGGCCTTCGTCTTCGGCGAACGGCCCGCCTTCTGGGCGGGCGCGCTGGCGGCCGCCTGGCCGTCCGACGTCTTCTACACCTCGCAGAACCTGAAGGAATCCCCGACCCAGCTGATGGCCTTCGCAGGGCTGGGCGCATTCCTGGCCCTGGGCCGGGACGAGCGCCTGGACCGCCCGCGCACTGCCGCCCTGGCGGCCGCGGCCGCCGCGGGGCTGATCGGCGCGGGTACGTACCGCTCGTACGTCCTCCTGTCACTGTCGCTGGGGCTGGGCGTCGTGTTCGGCCTGGAGACATTCCGGCGCCCGCGCCTCCGACTGGCGGTGCCGGGCCTCACGCTCGCCACGGTCCTGTGCGCCTTCCCATCGGCGACCGGGGCCCTTCTGCGTTCGTTCGCCGCGTCCGGCGGAAGGGACTCCGCCCGCGCGGGATCGCTCTTGATACCAGAGACGCTGGACAACGCCGACCCGTCCCACATCTACCGCCCGACTTCCCCGGAGGGGCTCACCGGCTTCCGCCGCAACCGCCAGGATTCGGACCGCACCTGGGCCAAGGTGCACGCCGAACGCGATATCGCGACCCAGATCTTCCCCGATGCGGTGTTCGCGACCTGGCTCGACGTGCTCGCCTATCTCCCCAAGGGCGTCTTCTACGTGCTGTTCATGCCCCTGCCCGGCCTGTACCCGATGGACGGGAAGGTCGGGAGGGTCGCGGCGGCGCTGGAGAACACGCTCCTGCTCGGACTCGCCCTGGCGGCGCTCGTCGGCTTCGTCCGCGGACCGAAGACGCCGGCCCGGCTCGGCCTCCTGGCCTTCTTCGCCGTGATGGCGACCGGCGCGGCGCTGCTCGAGTTCGACCTGGGCAGCGCCGGCCGCCACAAGCTTCTCTATCTGCCGATGCTGTTCCCGTTCGCCGCCGAAGAAGCGCTCCGGCTCCTCGGCCGCAAGGAGCCCGCGTGATCAAGGTCTTCGAGGTCGTGGAGTGCGGCGGTCCCGGAGGGACCGGCGAGCAGGTGGCGGCGATCTGCAACGGTCTGGACCCGGAGCGTTTCGAGGTCTCGCTGGTGTACGCCGTGCGCTCCGGCTCCCCGGAGGAGTACCGCGCGAAGTGCCGCGGCGCCAAACAGGCGTACTACGTCCCGGAGATGACGCGCGAGATCACCCCGGGCCTGGACGCCGCCGCCCTGCGCAAGCTCCACCGGCTGTTCGCCGAGCACCGGCCCGACGTGGTCCACGCGCACTCGTCGAAGGCGGGCGTGCTGGCGCGCGCCGCGGCCAAGGCGGCGGGCGTCAAGTCGGTGTTCTACAGCCCGCATGGCTACGGCTTCCTGATGCAGGACCGCTCGCGCGCGTCGCGCGCGCTGTACCGCGTCGTCGAGAAAGCCGCCGCCCGCGTCGGCGCGACGGTCGCCGTCTCGCCCAGCGAGGCCGAATACGCCCGCAAGTTCGCGCCGCGCGGCCGCGTCCACACGGTGTGCGACGCCTACCTCGGCGACTTCCCGGAGGCCCTGCCGCACGACGACCTGGTCGTCGGCTCCTGCGGCCGCGCGACCTACGCGCGCAACCCGGACGCCTGGGTCCTCCTCGTCCAGCGCCTGTGCGACTCGCGCAACGGGGTCAAGTGCGTGTGGATCGGCGGCGGCGAGGCCGAGGCGAAGATGCGCGTCGACCTCACCAACATGAACCTGCTGATGAAGGTCTCCGTGACCGGCTGGCTGCCGGCCGAACAGGCGCGCGAGCGCCTGCGCGGCCTGGACGTGTTCGTCCACTACTCGCGCTGGGACGCGATGCCCAACGCGGTCTTGGAAGCGATGGCCTCCGGCCTGCCCGTCGTCGCCTCCGATGTCCCCGGCAACCGCGACGCCGTCATCCACGGCGTCACCGGCTTCCTGGTGAAGTCCGAGGTCGAGCTGCTGGAACGCTGCCAAGAACTCCTCGACGACGCCGACCTGCGCCGCCGCCTGGGCGCGGCGGGCCGCGAGCGCGTGCGCAAGGAGTTCTCGCGCGAGCGCATGCTGGCCGACCTCTCCCGCCTCTACGCGGCCTAATTGATATAATCGCCGCATGGCTCTACGAGCCCCGCGCCCCCGTCGGGCGGACGGGCCCGTCGTCGAGGCCCCCGCGACGGGGCTTCCCCCCTGGCTGCGCCACACGCTGCGCACCGTCCTGCACGTCGCCCTCGACGCGGGGGCGGTGGCGGCCGCGTACCGCGCGGCGTTCTGGCTGCGCTTCGAATGGCCGGCCTTCGTCGCCCTCGTCCCGCTGTCGGGCGACTCGGTGGATTGGACGGCGTACGAGAACCTTCTCCTGGCCGCGATCCCCATCTGGCTGGTGCTGGTGCACCTCAACAAGCTGTACACCGCGTCGTGGATGAGCGCGGCCGACCGATTCGTGCAGATCTTCAAGGCCTGCGCGCTGGGCACCGGGACGACGCTGGTCGCGGCGTTCCTCTACGAGCGCCTGGCCTACTCGCGCTTGATGCTGGCGGGCGTGTTCCCGGTCTCGCTGCTCCTGGTGAGCCTGAGCCAGGCGCTGGCGCTGTGGGTGGACGACTGGCTGGCGCGGCACGAGGCCGCGCTGCCGGTGCTCCTCGTCGGCGGCGGCCCCGTCGCCGCGGTCCTCAAGGAACGCATCCACGACCGGCACCCGGGCGCGGTCGTGCACGAACTGGAAGTCCTGCCGCCGCTGGCCGAGCTGGCGCGCCTGCTGGACGCTCGGAGGTTCTACGAGCTGATCCTGCTGCGCGCCAAGGACGCGCGAGAAGGCGTGCTGGCCGCGGCCGAAGCGTGCGACGCGCGCGGCGTGGGCTTCAAGATGGTGCCCGACCTGCTCGAGATCAGGATGGGCGAGGTGCAGATGGACCACCACCTCGGCCTGCCCGCGTATCGGATCAAGCACACCTCGCTGACCCCGGCGAACTTCCTGACGAAGCGCGCGCTCGACCTGGTCTTCTCGACGCTCCTGCTCGCGCTGACCGCGCCGTTCTGGCTCATCGCGTGCGCGCTGATCAAGCTGGACTCGCCGGGTCCGATCCTGTTCACCCAGAAGCGCTACGGCCACCGCGGGAAGGTGTTCGAGGCCTTCAAGTTCCGCACGATGGTCGCCGACGCCGAGAAGCGCATCGCCGAGGTGAAGGGGCTCGACGGCCAGACCGGCGCCTTCTTCAAGGCCAAGAACGACCCCCGCGTCACGCGGGTGGGCCGCTTCCTGCGCAAGTTCTCGCTCGACGAGTTCCCGCAGTTCCTCAACGTCCTGCGCGGCGAGATGAGCGTGGTCGGACCGCGGCCGCTGGCGCTGACCACCGGCGAGATCGAGGCGCTGGAGCGCGACTTCGGCGAGACCGCGAAGAAGCGCGCCAACCTGCTGCCCGGCATCACCGGCCTGTGGCAGGTGTCGGGCCGCTCCGACGTGTCGAGCGAGCAGCGCTTCGCGCTGGACCTGTTCTACATCGAGCACTGGTCGCTGGGCATGGACCTGGAGATCATCCTCAAGACGCCGTACGTGATGGTTTTCGGCAAGGGAGCCTACTAGCATGACCGCCACCGCGACCGACATCCCCCTCCTCTCGATCAAGGCGCAGAACGCCGCGCTCGCGGGCGAGCTCAAGGACGCCGTGTGCCGCGTGCTGGACTCCGGCGCGTTCATCCTGGGTCCCGAGAACAAGGCCTTCGACGCCGAGTTCGCCGACGCCGTCGGCGCGCCGTTCTGCCTGGGCGTGGACTCCGGCACCTCCGCGCTCGAGCTCGCGCTCGAGGCCGTGGGCGTCGGACCCGGCGACGAGGTCATCGTCCCCAGCTTCACCTTCATCGCCACCGCGACCGCCGTTTCCGTGCTGGGCGCGACGCCCGTGTTCGCCGACGTGGACGAGGCGACGCTGACGCTCGACCCGCGCTCCGTCGCGGCCCTGGTCGGGCCGAAGACCAAGGCGATCGTGCCGGTCCACCTGTTCGGCCATCCCGCCGACATGGAGCCGCTGCTGGCGCTGGCCAGATCCAAGGGCCTCAAGGTCGTCGAGGATTGCGCCCAGTCGCACCTCGCGACCTACAAGGGCAAGGGCACCGGCACGCTCGGCGACGCCGGCGGATTCAGCTTCTACCCGACCAAGAACCTGGGCGCCGCGGGCGACGCGGGCGCGATCACCATCTCCGACTCCGGCCTGCGCGACCGCATCTTGGAGCTGCGCAACTGCGGCCGCACGATCGGCGCGACCTACCATCACGCCCGCGTCGGCCACAACTGCCGCCTCGACGAGGTCCAGGCCGCGGTCCTGCGCGTGAAGCTGCGCCACCTGAAGGCGTGGACGGCCGCGCGCCGGCGCGTCGCGGGCCTGTACGCCGAGGGCCTGCGCGGCCTGCCCCTGCGCCTGCCGCCCGCGGGCGGCTCCGGCACCGATCCCGTGTTCCACCTGTACACCGTGCGCCTGGAAGGGCGCGACGCGCTCGCCGGCCACCTGAAGAGCAAGGGCATCGGCTGCGGCGTGTACTACCCGATCCCCGTCCATCTGCAGCCCGCCTACGCGCACCTGAAAGCGCGCGTCCCGCTGACCGTCTCGGAGCGCGCCAGCCGCGAGGCGCTGTCCCTGCCGATGTTCGCCGAGCTGGGCGACGCCGACGTCGCGCGCGTGATCGCCGCCGTCCGGGGATTCCTCCGCTAAGGGACTCGTGGCCCGGGTCCTCTTCGTCTCCACCTCCACCACCGTCGGCGGCGCCGAGAAGACCTTGTACGCCCTCGCGACCCTGCTCGACCACCGCCGCTTCCCGGTCGCCGGCGTGGTCAGCCTCAAGCCCGAGGGGCATTACGCGACGCGCCTGCGCGAGCAGGGCGTGCCCGTCGAGACGCTGGGCCTGACCGGGCGCCCGCGCCTGGCCGACGCGCGGCGCCTGGCGGCCGTCATCGAGCGCGAGCGCCCCGACATCGTGCACGCGGTCATGTACCAGGCGATACAGCTCGCGCGCCTGGCCAAGACGCGGACCTCGGTCCCGTTCAAGCTGATCAGCTCGCCGCGCGTGAACTACCGCTCGCGCTCGTGGCCGACTTTGCTGGTGGACCGCTGGCTCAAGGAGCGCGACGACCTGCTGATCGCCGAGTGCGAGGCCAGCCGCCGCTTCCTGCTCTCGCGCCTGGGGTATTCACCGGCGAAGACGATCGTCGTGCGCAACGGCGTGGACCTGGCCGGCTGGCCGGTCTCCAAGATCGACCGCCAGAAGAAGCGCATGGAGCTGCGCCTGGGCTCCGGCGACCTGCTGGTCGGCGCGGTCGGGCGCCTGGACCGCCAGAAGGGCTTCGCCGCTCTGATCGAGGCGATGGCGCGGCTCAAGGACGCCCCGGTCAAGTGCGCGATCGTCGGCGAAGGCCCCGAGCGGCCGCGCCTGGAGGCGCTGATACGCCAGCACGAGCTCGAGAAGTCGGTCTGGCTGCTCGGCGAGCGCGGCGAGATCCCGTCCTGGCTGTCCGCGTTCGACGTCTACTGCCTGCCCTCGCTGTGGGAGGGCCTGCCGAACGCCTTGCTGGAGGCGATGGCCCTGGGCCTGCCCGTCGTCGCCTCGAAGGTGGACGGCGTGCCCGAGGCCGTGACCGACGGGGTCGACGGCCTGCTGGTCCCCCCGGCCAAGCCGGCGGCGCTGGCCGCCGCGTTGCGGAGCCTGGCGTCGGACCCCGCGCGGCGCGCGGCGCTGGGCGCCGCGGCCAAAGCCGCGGTCGCCGAGCGATTCACCCTGCGCCGGATGATCGCCGAGTACGAGGCGGCCTACGACCGGGCCTACGCGCGATGAGGAAGGACCTCTTGACGGAACGCTCCCTTCGTATTAACATTTGTTGATGCGCTACCATCAGCTCCTCGGGCTCCTCGACCGCGCCGGCGTCTCCCCCGAGAAAGCCGCCGCCGACCTGGGCGTGTCCGGGATGACCCTGCGCCGCTGGCACGCCAAGCCCGCCGGCGCCGAGCTTCCCGAGCTGTACCGCCGCGCGTTCGAGCCGACGGTCCGCCGCTTGGTCGGCGAGGGCGTCTTCCACCCCGAGGACCGCGCCGTCGCGGCCGCGCTCGCCGCTCCCGAGGAGCCCTTCGCGAAGTCCGTGACCGCGCTCGGCATCACGCACGACATCCTGGAGCAGGCCGACAAGCACCAGAACACGATCTTCGTCGGCCTGGCCCGCCTCGGCCAGGACGAGAAGCGCCAAGCGCAGGTGAGGGCGTCCGGCCGGATGCTCGCCCGCTTCAAGGAGATGAGCGAGGATTGGCGGCGCCGGCTCGAGGACCTGGACGCCGCGGTGCGCTCCAAGGACCTGCCCTCCATCGACAAGATGGTCGCCTTCGGCGCCCTGTTCTACCTGATCACGCCGTTCGACCTGGTCCCGGACGCGATCCCCGTCTTCGGGCTCATCGACGACTTCGTCCTGGCCGGCGTGGCCTCCCTGTACTACCGCAAGAAGTTCCCCGCGCTGTTCGGCTCGAAACGACGAAACTGACGACCCGTCGTCTTGACGCCGTAACACGCTCCCGCTATACTCCTCCCGTCTCGCGCGCGTATTAAGGTACGCCGACCTTGCGCGCGAGGCTTCCCCTTTTTACGGGGGAGCTTCGCCTTTGATCGACTACCTGCATACGCGGCAACTCAGGCGCACGGTCGGCGCGGCGGGGATCGCCTTCGCGGCGCTCCTCTCCGGCGCGCCGGCGTTCGCCCAGTTCTCGGCGCCCTACGACCCCGATTTCGCCCCGTCCGAGACGCCCGCGCCCGCCCCGGCCCCCGCTCCGGCCGCCAAGCCGGCGCCCGAACCCGCTCCCGCGACGACGGCGCCCGCCGCCCCGCCGGCCGGGACGAAGCGGACCTTCCGCCTCATCGAGCGCGCGGACCCGGACCACGTCCTCGACTCGGGCGCGGCCCCGGCCAAGCCGGCCGCCCCGTCGCGCGAGTACTCGCTCGAGCGCTTCCTGCGCGTGCGCGACGCCGTCGAACGCGGCGAGGAGCCGGGCGTCGAGGGCGCGCCCGCGGTCGGCCCCGGCTGGACCCTGCCGGTCGCCGAGGTCGAGGTCTCGACGAACGCGCCGAAGCCTCCGCCGCCCGAGGTCGAGCTGCCGACCTACGGCACCAGCCTGTCGGTCACCGGCCGCA
>JACQBB010000223.1 GCA_016194625.1 Elusimicrobiota bacterium
CCCAGCACGCGCGCGGGGATCTGGTAGGTCAGCGACTTGCCCGCGCCGGTCGGCATCACGCCCACGCAGTCGCGCCCCGCCAGCACGGCCTCGATCACCTCGCGTTGGCCGGGGCGGAACGAGGGATAGCCGAAGACTTCCTTGAGGACCTGCTCGGGCGTCATCGTACTATCGTACGAATATCCGAGCCGTTTTGTTCCGCCCGCGCTGGGTCCAAGGGCCCGCGCGAGGCGTAGGCCGTCCGGGCAGAAAATCGTCACACAGGCGTGACGCCCCCCAAACGCCCGGCTCACCGCCCCCGCGTACACTGTGGTCATGTTCAAGACCCTGATCGCGGCGGTTTACCTCCTGACCATCCCCGGCGTCCCGGCGTGGGCCCAAGTGTCCCGGGCCGTCCGCGCTCCCGTCGCTCCGATCGCCGCCGTCCCCATCCTGCCGGTGACGGCCTCCCCCCTCTCGGCGCCGTCGTTCGCGGCGCCGTCGCTCATGGCGCCCGCGCTCGCGGTCCCCGCCGCCGCGCCCGCTCTCGCCCCCGTCCCGGTCGTCGCCGCTTCCGTTCGGACCGCCGCCCCCGCGCTCGCCCTCGCGCCGGTCGCCGCGTCCCGGCCCGTCGCCCTCGACACGGCCCGCTCCGCCGCCGAGTCCGCCGGCGAGCTCGCCGCCCGCCCCTCCGGCGTCGAGGCCGACGCGGTCCGCGCCGACTTCGCCGACGGCGCCCGCCCGGCCGCGTCCGAGACGGAGCCCGTCCTCGCCGCCGGGACGACCCCGCGCGCGTCCGGCCTGACGCCGGCGACGCCGTCCGCTCCCAAGCCGCGCCTGCGCGGCTTCCTGGCGGGCACCTTCGGCGCCCAGCTCGCGAGCAACGCCCTCCAGGTGACGATGCCGCTGCTCTTCCTTAAAATCACCGGCTCCGCGGCCGCCGCGGCGTTCGCCGTCACGATCGGCTCCGCCTTCGACGCCGCCGGCACTCTGGTCGGCGGCTGGCTCACCGACCGCGTCCGCGCCAAGCCCGTCCTGCTGGGAACCACGCTCGCGCGCGGCGCGGCGATGGCCGCCCTTCCCGTGCTCGCGCTGACCGGAGGCCTGACGCTCCCCGCCGTGGCCGCCGCCTATCTGGTGGAATGCTTCGCCCGCGGGATCGCCGACACCGCGCGCAGCACCCTGCCCTCCGAGATCGCGGCCGGCGACGACGGCCTGCTCAAGCGCGTCCTCGCCAAGAACCAGTCGTTCTTCGAGGCCGGCGGCGTGGCCGGCCCTTTCCTGGCCGGCGCGCTGATCGCGGGCCTGGGCGGCGTGGCCGCCCCCGCGGCGCTGTGGCTGGCCCCGGCGGCGTTCGCCGCGGTGACGCTCGCCTATCTCGCCATCCCGAAAGCGACGACCGAGCCTTATGGCGAGGAAGTGCCCCATCCTTCGACTCCGTCAGGAAAGGGACAGGCGCTGGACGGCTGGATGCGCTGGGCGCTCGTCGCCACGGCCCTGCTGACGATGTACCCGCTCAAGGGCCTGCTGCCGGCGGTCTTCGCGACCTCGGTGCTCCACGACCCGGCTTCGGCGGCGTGGCTGGTCGGCCTGTTCGGGGTCGGCGGCTTCCTGGGCTCGCTCGCCTACGGCCGCTGGAACGGGACCGTCGCGCCGCGGCGCTGGCTGACCCTCGGCGCGCTCGGCACCGTCGCGCTCGCCGCGGCCTTCCTGCCCGGCGCGTTCTGGCCCGCGGCGGCGGGCGTGCTCGCCTTCGCCGCGAGCAACGTCGCGGCCCGCCTGGCGCTGAACGCCGCGATCCAGACCCGCGCGGCGCCCGGCTCGGCCGGCGCGGCGATGGGCGCGGCGCGCTTCACCGCGAACCTCGCCGGCCTGGGCGTGCGCTTCCTCGCCGGCCTCGCCTTCACGGCGACGCTCGCTCCCGCGCTGTCCTTCTGGCTGATCGGCGGCGGCCTCGCGACGGTCGGCATCGCCGGCGCCTTCGCGGTCGGACGCCTGGCCCCCGTCGCGACGACCGGCCCGCGGCCTTCGGCGGCGCACGGGCGCCCCGGCCGCCTGATCGCGGTCGAGGGCCTGGACGGCTCCGGCAAGTCCACCCAACTCGAGCGCCTCAAGGACGAGCTCGAGGCCCAGGGCCTGAAGGTCGTCACCACCAGCTGGAACTCCTCGGACGTGGTGTCCGACGCGGTCAAGAAGGCCAAGAAGGACCGGACGCTCGACGCGAAGACCTTCGCGCTGATGAACGCCGCCGACCTGGCCGACCGCCTGGAGAAGGTCATCCTGCCCGCGCTCGACGAGGGCGCGGTCGTGCTGGCCGACCGCTGGTTCTTCACGGCGCTGGCGCGCGACGCGGTGCGCGGCAACGACCCGAAGTGGCTGCGTCGGCTCTACGCCGGCGTCCCCCGTCCGGACCTGACGCTGTACTTCCGCCTGCCCGTCGAGACGGCGATCGGCCGCGTCCTGGCTCGCTCCGACGCCAAGCTGGGACTGTCCGAGGACCACGAGGGCGCGGCGGGCGGCCTGAAGTATTACGAAGCGGGGCTCGACGCGAAGCTGTCCGCGGACCCGGTCGAGAACTTCCGCCTGTTCCAGTCGCGGGTGACGGCGTCTTACGACGCGCAGGCCCGCGAGCACGGCTTCACCGTCATCGACAGCTCGCGCGACCGCGACGCGATCACTCCGGACGTGACGCGCGCCGCGCTCGGCATGCTGGGGCCGCTCTCGGCGTTCAAGCGCGCCGGCGACCCGCTGTCCAAGTCCACGCTGTTCGACAAGGACCCGCGGACGGACGCCGACAACATCCGCCGCAACTACATGAACGAGAAGCGCGGGGTCCACTTCTACTTCCGCAACATGCTCCTGCCGATGCAGGAGCGCTTCGCCCAGCTGATGGACATGGCGGCGATGCCGCGCGTGTTCCTGCACGGCTCCCCCCACATCGACAACTACGCCAAGAACCTGCAGGGCGCCGCGATGGTGGACTTCGACCGCGCCCGCGTCGGCCCGTACGCGTGGGACCTGGTCCGCCTGATGGTGTCGATATCCCTGCGCCGCAAGAAGGACTCCGAGGGCCTGCTCGACGCCGACGTGCTCAAGCAGCTCAAGAAGGGCTACCTGCGCGGCTTCCGCCACCCGGACCGCCCGTTCTCCGAGGTCCGCGAGCTCAAGGACGTCGAGCCCGCGGACGACGAGGTCAGCATGGACGCCTACCTGAAGGCGGGCAAGAAATGGGCCAAGGAGATGCGCTCGTCCCCGCTGCCGGTCGCGGACAAGGACGTGGTCTCGCTGGTCGCGCAGTACGGCAAGACCCAAGAGCCCGGCTTCCTGGACGACTACTTCATCGAGGAGGCGGGCCGCGGCCGGGGCTCGATGGGATTGCGCGGCGTGTTCCTCGTCGTGCTGGCGCCGAAGGACGCGCGCTCCGGCCAGGACCGCGTCCTGCTCAACATCAAGGCGACCCGGACCGACCCGGACACGCGCTGGTACGCGAGCCCGTTCAAGAGCGAGGTCGAGCGCATGCACGCCGCCGCCGACCTGTACGCGCCGGGCTGGACCCTGCGCCCCGGCTCGGCCGCGCTCGACGGCGTCGAGTACGACGTGCGGCCGATCTCGCCGCAGAACGTGAAGATCAAGAAGGCGCTGAACCGCGAGCAGCAGATGGACTTCGCCTACGCGGTCGGCACGCAGCTGGGGCGGGCGCACCGCCTCTCCCTTCAGGACGGGACGCCCGCGCGGTTCGAGGCGAAGCTGGACGAGCAGTTCGACGGCATCGTCGCGGCCGGCCTGACCATCCGCGACGAGATCGTGGACGCGCACGCGCGCTACCTCCGCCGCATGAAGCGCGACGGCCTGGAGCCCCAAGGGGACGGAGACGACGAATGAAGCGGACCATCATCATCGGCGACGTGCACGGCTGCTCGGCCGAGCTCAAGGACCTTCTGCGCGCCGTGAACGCGCGGCCCGACGACCGCCTGATCAGCGTCGGCGACCTGATCAACAAGGGCCCCGACAGCCGCGGAGTGATGGAGTGGGCGATGGGCGCGCGCAACCTCGAGTGCGTGGTCGGCAACCACGAGCTGAGGTTCGTGAACTGCTGGCGCCGCTCCGCGGTCCCCCGCGCGCGGCCCCACGACGAGGAGACCTGGCACCAGCTCGGCGACCTGCGCGAGGCGGCGATGCGCTACGCCGCCTCGTGGCCGCTGACCATCGACGGCGGGTCCTTCCTGGTCGTCCACGCGGGCTTCGACCCCCGCAAGAGCCTGGGCCTGCAGAGCGTGGCGGCGCTGACCGACATCCGCCGCCTGCGCGACACCGACGAGCCCTGGTACGAGTCCTACCGGGGCCGGCAGCTCGTCGTGTACGGCCACTGGAGCAAGCCGGCCGCCGTCGTGCGTCCGAACTCGATCGGCCTGGACACCGGCTGCGTGTACGGCGGCGCGCTGACGGCCCTGATCCTGCCCGAGCGGCGCCTGGTGAGCGTGCCCGCGCGGCGGGTCTACCGCGAGAAGGAAGGCTTCGGCGCGGCGCTGGCGGCGGCATGAGCGTCCTCCTCCCCGCCGCGCCCGCGGCCGTCGAGCCCGTGCGCGAGGCGCGCGCTCCCGCGCCGCTCGGCGGCTTCCTGACCGGCGTCCTGCTGTCGCAGGTCGTCAACAGCGCCCTGCACCTTGCCCAGCCGCTGCTCGTCTACGAACTGACCGGTTCGGCGGGCAAGGCGGCGTTCTTCTCCTCGTTCGACACCGCGGTCCACATGTCGGGCTCGTTCCTGGGCGGCTGGCCGTGCGACCGCCTGGGCGCGCGGCGCCTGCTGGCGCTGTCGACCTTCCTGCGCGGCGCGTCGCTGGCCCTGATCCCGGTCCTCTGGGCGACGGGCCGCCTGACCGTCGTCGCGGCGATGGCCGCGTACACGCTCGACGCGTTCGTGCGCGGCTTCGTGGACACGGCCGTCCACGCGCTGCCGCTCGAGCTCGGCGACCACGACCGCGCGGAGCTCGACCGCCTCAACTCGCGCTACGAGCTGGTCTTCGACCTGGGCGGCATCGCGGGTCCGCTGATGCTGGGCGGCCTGATGCTGGGCCGCCACGGCCTGGCGCCGCACGTCGCGGTCCCCGCCGGCTTCGCGCTCGCCGCCGCCGCCTTCCTGTTCGTGCCGAAGACGCCGCGCCGGGCCGTGCTCGGGACGAAGGGCGGGACCTGGGCGGGCCTGCGCGCGATCGCCGCGTCGCCGGCGCTCCTGCTGGCGACGCTCGCCGTCGCCGGGCTGAACCTGTTCCCGATGCGCAAGCTCCTCTCCGCGTTCTTCGCCAAGTCCATCCTCGGCGCGCCTTACGCGGCGGGCTGGGTGGGCGCGGCGTTCGGCCTGGGCGGCGCGCTCGGCACCGTCGTCTACGGCCGCTGGTCGGGACGCGTGAGCGGGCGGAACTGGGTCGTCGCCGGAGGCGCCGGCGTCCTGCTCCTGGCCGCCGGCTGGGCGCCGGGGACGCTGTGGCCGATGCTGGCCGCCGCCTTCGCGTTCGCGTGCGTCAACGTCGGCGCGCGCCTGGCGATGACCCGCGGCCTGCAGGAGCGCACGCCGGAAGCGGTCGTCGGCGGCGTGACCGCGGTGTCGCGCTTCGCCGCGAACGCGGTGTCGGTCGGCCTCAAGGCCCTGATCGGGGCGGCCTTCGCGATGGGCGCCTCGCCGCGCGAGGCGTTCGCGGTGGTGGCGGCGGGCCTGGTCGCCGTCGCGGCGGCCCAGTTCGGCCTGGCCAAAAAGCTATCATGACCTCGCGAGAGGCCATGGCGAAGCTCCATCCGCTGCACATCGACGAGACCCCCGCGGCGACGCCCGCGGCGGCCGCGCGCGCGGCCGAAGGCCTGAAGGCGTCCGAGCGCTTCTTCAACCGCGACCTCTCCTGGCTCGCGTTCAACGACCGCGTGCTCTCCGAGGCGGCGGCGCCGTCGGTCCCCCCGCTCGAGCGCCTGCGCTTCGCGACCATCGTCAGCTCGAACCTCGACGAGTTCTTCAGCGTGCGCGTCGCCGAGATCGGCAAGACCGCGCGCCTGACGCCGACGCGCCGCTTCCCCGACGGCCTGACGGCCCGCCAGGTCCTCGCCCAGATCCGCGAGCACGCGCTGCGCCAGAAGTCCCGCCAGGCGACCGTGCTGGAGGACGTGCTCAACGCCCTGAAGGCGGAGGGCATCGAGATCCTGACCGACTTCACGCAGAAGCAGAGCCACCGCGCCGACCGCGACATCCAGTCGCGCCTGCCCCGACTGCGCACGATCCTGCGCCGCTTCCCGGAGCCCCTGCCGCCGCTGATGAGCGAGCGCATCCACGTGTTCGTCCGCTTCCCGCGCGAGTACGCCGTCATCACCATCGTCGAGCGCGAGGCGCGCCTGCTGGCGCTGACCCGCCGCGGCGCCAAGCGGCGCTTCGCCCTGCTCGAGCGCTGGCTGGCCGACCGCGCCGACGACCTGTTCCCGGACCGCGAGGTCATCGAGGCGTTCCCGTTCAAGATCATCCGCGACGCCGACCTGCGCTACCGCCCCGACTACGAGGAGTCGCTCGAGGACCAGATCTTCGAGGCCGTCCAGCGCCGCGTGCGCGCGAAGGTCGTCCGCCTGGAGGTCGACTCCCCCACCTACTCCGAGGGCGCGCTGTTCCTGGCGACCTCCCTCGGCCTCGACTCGGCGTCGCTGTACCGCTTCGACCTGCCGCTCGACCTGCGCACGCTCGCGCGCATCGAGCCGCCCAAGCCCGGCGCCCTGCGCTATCCTCCCATCGAGCCGCGCGTGCCCGGGCCTTTCCGCAAGCCGCGCTCGGCGTTCGCGATCGTGCGCCAGCACGACATCCTGCTCCACCACCCGTACGACTCGTTCGACATCGTCGTGAAGTTCCTGCAGGGCGCCGCGCGCGACCCCCAGGTCAAGCGCATCTACCACACCCTGTACCGCACCAGCCAGGACTCGCCGGTGATGGCGGCGCTGATGGACGCCGCGCGCAACGGCAAGAAGGTCGTCGCCTACGTCGAGATCAAGGCGCGCTTCGACGAGCTGAACAACCTGCGCTGGGCCGAGGAGCTGCGCAAGGCGGGAGTGCGCGTGGTCCGCCACCTCGGCCGCTTCAAGGTCCACTCGAAGGTGACGCAGGTCATCCGCGAGGAGGCCGGCGCCGAGGTCTCCTACCTGCACCTGGGCACCGGCAACTACCACCCGATCACCGCCAAGCAGTACACCGACCTGGGCCTGCTCACCTGCGACGAGTCGCTGGGACGCGAGGTCTCCGACTACTTCGCGGCGCTGTCGCGCGGCGAGCGCCCGACCCGCTTCCGCGAGCTGCTCGTCGCGCCGGTGAACCTCCACTCGAGCATCCTCGGGCTGGTCCGCGAGGAGACGCGCCTGCAGAAGGCCGGCGTGCGCGGCCACATCATCGCCAAGCTCAACTCGCTCGTCGACCCCGTCCTCATCGAGGCGCTGTACGAGGCCTCGCGCGCCGGCGTGAAGGTGGACCTGCTCGTGCGCGGCATCTGCTGCCTGCGCCCCGCCATCGCCGGCATGTCGGAGAACATCCGCGTGGTCAGCGTCGTCGACCGCTTCTTGGAGCACAGCCGCATCTACTACTTCCGCGCCGGCGGCGCGCGCAAGCTGTACCTGTCCAGCGCCGACTGGATGCCGCGCAACTTCTACTCGCGCTACGAGGTCGCCTTTCCCGTGAAGGACCCCGCCCTCAAGCGCTACGTCCACGACACCATCCTCGGCAAGGGCATGGCCGACAACCAGAAGGCGTGGATCCTCAAGCCCGACGGCTCCTACGCGCGCGCCGTCCCCGGCCCCGGCGCGGCGCTGATCCGCTCGCAGACCTTCTTCGAGGCGCTCGCGCGCTCCGACTACCGCGACACCGCCCTCGAGCGCCGCGGCATCCAGGCCCTCACCGCCTGACGGGCGTCAGCGCTTCACGAAGAACGACGCGCAGCGGTGGTACTTGTCGAGCGGCTCGCGGCGCAGGTCGAACTCCTTGTGCAGGGCCTTGTTGAAGTCGAGGAGCTCGTCCAGGTGCTCGAGCTTGGCCTCGAGCGAGCCGTCGCCGGCTTTGATCTCGTTCTCGAACTCGCAGAAGGTCGAGAGCGGGTGCAGGCCCTTCTTGGCGATGTGGAAGGCGAAGACGCGGTCGAGCGAGGGCTCGAGGAACGCCGAGCCCAGGTCCACCTCGAACTTCTCCTTCTGGTACAGCGCGATGATCGACGCGCTGGTGAGGCGCCGCACCACGGCCGCGCCCAGGTGGCGGCGCATCGCCTCGGCCATCTCCGACGACGCCTGGCCGCGCAGGATGCGCTCGACCGAGGTGTCGGTGAAGTGGACGATGTCGTGGTGGCTCTCCTCCAGGAAGACGCCGGCGAGCCTCGCCGACGAGAACTCGGAGCGGTAGAGCAGGTCGTCCTTCGTGAAGCCGGGGCCCTTGTACTGGAGGTAGACGGCGGTGCCGTTCCTTTTATAGCGCAGGCGCAGGCTGGCGCCGCGCTTGAGCAGGTCGTAGGACGGGGTGTCGATGAACTGGTCGAAGAAGAAGGCGCTCTTCTTGTGCTTCACGCCCTTGCGGTCGAGCAGCCAGTCCTTCAGCTCCGCGGACTCCTCGGGCAGGACGCGCTTCTTGCACTCGATCTCGACGAAGCGCA
>JACQBB010000224.1 GCA_016194625.1 Elusimicrobiota bacterium
GAGTCGCCGGGGCCGACCTTCACGGTCGGGATGCCCTTCAGGAACACCCAGTCGGACAGCGTCGGCGAGCCGTAGGGCTTCGCGGCGGGGTTGGCGGAGAGCGCGGCCCGCACCACGGGGTGCGCCGGGTCGGTCTCCACCGAGCCCAGGCGCGAGGAGCGCACGCGCACCTCGCTCTCCACGGCGGCCTTCACGCGCGCCACGATCTCGTCCACGCTCAGGTCCGGGGTGGTGCGGACGTCCACCACCAGCTTGCAGCGGTCGGGGATCACGTTGTGGCGGTCGCCGCCGGCGATCTGGGTGACCGCGAGCGTGGTCGCGCCCAGGACGGGGTGCTTCGCGTCGAAGCGGACCTTCGACAGCGCCAGGACGTCGCGCGCCGCCGCCTCGATGGCGTTGACGCCGCCGCCGTGCGCGGCGTGCGCGGAGCGCCCCGCGGCGAAG
This sequence comes from Elusimicrobiota bacterium, assembly GCA_016194625.1. The sequence continues at coordinate 445 of JACQBB010000224.1, forward strand.
AGCTCCAGGACGATGAGGCCCTTCTGCGCGACGGCGGGCCGGAGGCCCGTCGGCTCGCCGACCACCGCGGCGTCCGGGCGGGGGAGCTGCGGCAGCAGCTTCTCGAGGCCTTGGCCGAGCACCTCCTCCTCGCACGAGGCGGCGAGGAGGACCTTGCCCTTCGGCGCGTCGGACGCGAAGGCCTTCGCCGCGCCCAGGATCATCGCGGTGAGGCAGCCCTTCGCGTCGTTGGTCCCGCGCCCGTAGATGCGCCCGTCCTCGACCTTGGCCGCGAGCGGGTCCTTCGTCCACTCGGCGCCGACCGGGACGGTGTCGGTGTGGGAGTTCAGCAGGAGCAGCGGTCCGTCGCCCCCGTCGAGCAGGGCGGTCAGGTTGCGCCCGCGCCGCTCGGGCGTCCAGCCGAGGCCGCGGAACGCGTCCTCCAGGCGGGCGACGACCGCGTCCTCCTGCCCGGAGGGCGAGGGGATGCGGACGAGGTCCTGGAGCAGCTCGACGGCGCCGATCACGCGGCGGCCTTCTCCGCTTCCGGGGCCAGCTCGACGGCCTGGTAGGCCGCGCGCTCGCGCTTCTCCACGATCATGGTGCCGCAGCCGGCGTTGGTGAAGATCTCGCGCAGCATCGCGCCGGGCTTCAGGCCGTTGATGATGTGGGTGCGGCGCACGCCGCCCTGCAGGGCGCGGATGCAGGCCTCGGCCTTGGGCAGCATGCCGCCGGTGAGGCGGCCGGCCTTCTTGAACGCCTCGACCTCCTCGACGTCGGTGTAGGACACCAGGCTCGACGGGTTGCCCACGTCCTTGAGCAGGCCCTCGGTGTCGGTGACGACGATGAGCTTCTCGGCGTGCAGCGCGCGCGCGACCGCCTCGGCGATCGAGTCGGCGTTGATGTTCAGGATGACGCCGTCCGGGTCGGCGCCCAGGCAGGAGATCACCGGGGTCATGCCCGCGTCGAGCAGGTTCAGAAGCATCTTCGGGTCCACCGACTCGATGTCGCCGACGAAGCCGAAGTCCACCTCGACCGGCGGCTCGCCCGGCACCTTCTCCATCGTCTTCTTGGGCCGCTTGTGCGCGACGATCAGCCCGCCGTCCACGCCCGACACGCCGACGGCCGGCGTGTGGTGCGCGCGGAACGAGGACAGGATGTCGATGTTCAGCGTGCCCGCGTAGGTCATCTTGGCGACCTCGAGCATCTGCGCGTCGGTGATGCGCCGGCCGGCGACGAACTCGGGCTCGAGCCCCAGCTTCTTGGCGAGCTCCGTGGCCTGGTTGCCGCCGCCGTGCACCAGCACCACGCGGATTCCGACCTGCTGGAGGAGCGAGACGTCCTCGACGAGAGCGTCGAGCAGCTCGCGGCGGCCGACGACGCGGCCTCCGACCTTCACGACGAAGACCTTCCCCTTGTAGAGGCGGATGTAGGGAATGGCCTGCTTGAGCATGATGGGCGAGTCGGTCATGGACTATCTCCTGTGGGCGGCGGCGAGGGTCTTCGGCTGGGCGGCGAGAAGGTCGAGCAGGACGGCCTTGGCGGCGTGGAGGCGGTTCTCCGCCTCGTCGATCACGACCGACCACGGCCCGTCGAGCACCTCGTCGGCGACGACGAGGTTGCGGCGGACGGGGAGGCAATGCATGAACAGCGCCTCGTCCGTCTTCTTCATCTTGTCGGCGGTCACCATCCACTTCGCGCGGAAGGCGGCGTCGGAGGAAGGCGGCTTGCCGTAGGACGCGATGGAGCCCCACGACTTGGCGTACACGACGTGCTGACCTTCATAAGCCGAAGGTCCGTCGGCGGTGACCTCCAGTTTCGTCCCGTTGGCCGCGCAGTTCTTCTTCACGCGCTCCATCACTTCCGGGTCCAGGTCGTAGCCCTCCGGCCGCGCGATGGTCACGTTCATGCCCGCCATCGAGGCCATCTCCACGCTGGAGTTCGGCACCGCCATCGGCAGCGCCTTGATGTGCGGCGCCCAGGTGAGCAGGAAGTCCTTCTTCTTGGGCTCGAAGCGCTCCTTGATGGTGGCCAGGTCGGCCAGCGCCTGGCACGGGTGGCCGCTGGCCGACTCGAGATTGATGACCGGGACCGTCGAGTATTTCCGGAACGCCGTCAGCGGCAGTTCCTTCTTGTCCTCGTCCCACGAGACGCCCGCGGGGAACGAGCGCAGGCCCAGCGCCGCGCAGAAGCGGCCCAGCACCGGCACCGCCTCCTTCAGATGCTCCGCCGCGGCGCCGTCCATCACCACGCCCTCGACGGACTCCATGCCCCAGGTCCCGCCGGTGCCGCCGCCCAGGCTGAGCGTGACCGGGTGGCCGCCGAGAGACGCGGTCGCCACCTCGCACGACACCTGCGTGCGCAGCGACGGGTTCATGTAGCAGAACGCCAGCGACTTGCCCGCGAGCGGCGCGTCGGTCCGCGCCGCTTTCTTCAAGGCGAGAGCCTGGTCGGCGAGCGCGAGGAGCCTCTCGGCGGAAAGATCCTTGAGGTGGGTGAAATGGCGAGGCGAGCTCATTTCGAATCCTGACTGAAAAAATCGACTGACGCTGGAGTCACCAAAATCTCATTTTCGGTGAAGCGGCGGGGATTGATGATGAGTGTCACCGGTGATAGTCCTCAGCGGCTGGCGGCCGTCTCGGCCGCGAAGATGTCGGCGAGCGCGTTCTTGAGCGCCAGGACCTCGGACGGGCCGATGGTCAGCGGCGGCAGGAGGCGGATCACGTTCGGGTCGTCGGCGCCGCCGACGAGGATGCGGCGCTTGAGCAGCTCTGCGCGGGCCGGCTTGGACGGGCGGTCGAGCACGAGGCCGAGCAGGAGCCCCTTGCCGCGGATCTCGACGATCTGCGGGAACTTGAAGGTCTCGCGGATCAGCGCCTCCATCGCGGCGGCGTTCTCCCACAGCTTTCGCGCGGAGATCGCGTCGACGGTGGCCTTGATCGCGGCGCAGGCGAGCGGTCCGCCGCCGAAGGTGGAGCCCAGCTCCCCGGGCTTGACCATCTTGGAGACCTCGGGGACGGCGAGCACGGCGCCGGCGGGGACGCCGGAGGCCAAGGCCTTGGCGAAGGTCTGCAGGTGCGGGCGCGCGCCGAACGCGTGGCGCGCGGAGCGGGCGCCGACGCGGCCCAGGCCGGTCTGCACCTCGTCGAAGATGAGCAACGCGCCGTTCTTCTTGCAGAGGTCCTCGAGGCCTTTGAGATACTCGCTGGTCGCCGTCGTCGCGCCCTGGACGCTCTGGATCGGCTCGAGCAGGAACGCGGCCGCGCCGGGGATGGCGGCCGCGGCCGCGGACAGGTCTCCGAAAGGGACATGGACGATGTCGGCGCCCAATCCGGACAGGCCCTTGCGGTACTTCGCGCCGGTCGCGGCGATCGCGGCGGCGGTGCGCCCGTGGAAGCCGCCCTCGGCGGCGACGACCTTCGCGCGGCCGGTCACCGAGCGCGCGATGCGCAGCGCGTTCTCGTTGGCCTCGGCGCCGGAGTTGCAGAAGAAGACCTGCGAGCCGGGCTCGCCGCAGAACTCGACGAGCGACTTGGCGGCCTCGGCGCGCGAGCGCGTGTAGACCAGGTTCGAGTAGAACAGCAGCTTGCGCGACTGCGCGGAC
>JACQBB010000195.1 GCA_016194625.1 Elusimicrobiota bacterium
CCTCGCGGCCGGCGGGAACTCCGTCTTCAGGTGCGCCAGCACCTCGCCCGCCGCGGCCTTGTTGCCGGCGGCGTTCGGGTGCAGGATGTCCCCCGGGATGTACAGCTCCTTGGGCGGCAGGCCCGCGGCGCGGAACGCGCCGGTCAGGTCCACGCCCTCGATGCCTTCCTTCTTCATGTAGTCCAGGATGAGCCGCTGGGGCCTCCCGTCCTTGTACCCGGGCAGGAGCTGGAAGCTGACCGGGAAGACGAAGACCTTGAAGAACACGCCCCGGCGCTTCGCCTCGTCGCGCATCATGCTCAGGATGGGCAGGGCGCGCGGCCAGGTGTCTTCCAAAAGCATCGAGTCGAACGCGTCGCGCACCGGCTGGAGGCTGCCGCCCCACTCCTTGTCGGCCCAGGCCTGCACCGCGGCGCGCGACTCCGGGTCGAGCGTCTTGATCACGTCCTGCACGTGCGCGTCGGTCGCGACCGTCGCGCGCGCCGACGGAGCCAGCTTCAGCCAGAAGTAGGCCAGCGCGTCCCGCATCCGCACTTTATAAAGGAGCAGGAAGACCAGGCGCGAGCGCAGCAGCGCGTGCTTGACGCGCATGCGCCACGGCGCGCTCTCGCCGGGCTTCAGCGCGGGCAGCGCCAGCGACTTGGCGGCCGAGTCGTTCAGGCACATGAACAGCACGATCCCGTCGGGACCGAAGCTCCAGCCCTTGCCCTGCAGGTAGTACCAGTAGTCCCACAGGTTGTAGCTGGGCGCGCCGGTGTTCATCACGCGCACGCGCCCGCCTTTCGGCGCGCGCGCGTTCAGCGCGTCCTCGACGAGCTGGCCGGCGGTCTCCTTCTGATGGACGCCGCAGCCCTGCGCGATGGAGTCGCCGAGCAGCAGGACGCGCTTCTCGCCCGCCGGCTTCTCCTTCGGGAAGTCCTCGCCGCGCATGCCCCAGCGGTTGTTGCGGAAGACGTGTCCGCCCGGGTCCTTCTGGACCGCGTACGGGGCGTTCTCGTAGATGAGGCCGAACACCTTGGAGGCGGTCTGCGGCCACACCGGGAACCACTCCAGGATCGCGCGGGAGAACGCCTCGGCCGCGAGCAGGCCCAGGAACAGGCCGAAGGCGACCAGCCACAGCTCGCGCTTGTCCTTCATGCCCCGGACTATAGCGCATGCGCCCCCCGTCCCGGAAGTCCCGCTTTTTCCTACAATCATCCCCGGTGAGCGTGAACATCCTCGGCCTCTCCGCGTTCTATCACGACAGCGCGGCCTGCCTCCTGCGCGACGGCAAGGTCGTCGCCGCCGCGCAGGAGGAGCGCTTCACCCGCAAGAAGCACGACGCCGCCTTCCCGCGCCAGGCGGTCGAGTACTGCCTGAAGGAGGGAGGCCTCTCGGTCGCCGACCTCGACCAGGTCGCCTTCTACGAGAAGCCGCTGCTCAAGTTCGAGCGCATCCTGTCCGCGCACCTGGCGTACGCGCCGCGCGGCTTCGCGTCGTTCCGCAAGGCGATCCCGTCGTGGCTGAAGCAGAAGCTGTGGCTGAAGTCGCTGATCCAAGAAGAGCTCGGCTACCCGCGCGAGGTGCTGTGCGTCGAGCACCACGAGTCGCACGCGGCCTCCGCCTTCTTCCCCTCCCCGTTCGAGGAAGCCGCGGTGCTGACGATGGACGGCGTCGGCGAGTGGGCGACCTCGAGCCTGGGCCTCGGCCGCGGCAACCGCCTGGACCTCCTCCAGGAGATCGACTTCCCGCACTCGATCGGCCTGCTGTACTCCGCGTTCACCTACCACCTCGGCTTCAAGGTGAACTCCGGCGAGTACAAGGTGATGGGGCTGGCCCCGTACGGGACGCCGAAGTACAAGAAGGTCATCCTCGACGACTGAAGATGACGAACGGGAAGTTCGACGCGCTGTTCGGCGGCGCGCCGCGCGCGCCCGAGGGCCGGCTCGACCAGCGCCACATGGACCTGGCCGCCTCCATCCAGGCGGTCACCGAGGAGGTCATGGTCCGCATGGCGCGGCACGCGCGCGCGACGACCGGCTCCAAGAACCTGTGCCTGGCCGGCGGCGTGTCGCTGAACTGCGTCGGCAACGGCGTCATCCTGCGCGAGAGGATCTTCGACCGGCTGTGGATCCAGCCCGCGGCGGGCGACGCGGGCGGCGCGCTCGGCGCGGCCCTGCTCGCCTGGCACCACTACCTCGGCAAGCCGCGCGCCGTCGACCCGGCGCGCGACTCCCAGCGAGGCTCTTTGCTCGGCCCGGCGCCGGCGGACGCGGACATCCGCGCCTATCTCGACTCGGCCGGGGCGAAGTACCGCGAGCTGACCCCCGCCGAGCTGTCCGACGCGGTCGCGTCGCGCCTGGCCGACGGCCGCGTGGTCGGCTGGTTCTCCGGGCGCATGGAGTACGGCCCGCGCGCGCTCGGCGCGCGCTCCATCCTGGGCGACCCGCGCCGGCCGGACATGCAGTCGAAGATGAACCTGAAGATCAAGTTCCGCGAGTCGTTCCGGCCGTTCGCGCCGGCCGTGCTGCGCGAGAAGGTCTCCGACTACTTCGAGCTGGAGACCGACAGCCCGTACATGCTGCTCGTCGCGCCGGTGAAGGAGAGCCGCCGCAAGCCGGAGTCGGCGCAGGACGCCGCGCTGTTCGGCATCGAGCGCCTGAACAAGCCGCGCTCCGACATCCCCGCCGTCACGCACGTGGACTACTCGGCGCGCGTGCAGACGGTGACGCGCGAGGACAACCCGGCCTTCCACGACCTGCTGGCCGCGTTCGAGAGGAAGACCGGCTGCGCGGTCCTGGTCAACACCTCTTTCAACGTCCGCGGCGAGCCCATCGTGTGCCGCCCGGCCGAGGCGTACGCGTGCTTCATGCGCACGCATATCGACGACCTGGTGCTGGGGAGCTTCCTTCTCGCGAAGGAAGACCAGCCGAAGAGGGAAGAGAGCGAGGAATGGAAGACGCAGTTCGTCTTGGACTGAGCGAGGAGTCGCGCGCGGAGAGGCTCCGGGGCTTCGGCACCGGGCTGTCCGTCGTGCTGGCCGTCTTCGGCCTGCTCGCGTGGCGGCGCCACGCGCCGTCGGCGCCGTGGTACGGCGGCGCGGCCGCCCTGTCGTTCGCCCTCGCGCGCCTGGCGCCCGCCGCGTTCGGACCGGTGTACGGGCCGTGGATGAAGGTCGCGCTGTTCCTGGCCGAGGTGAACGGCTTCCTCATCACCGCGCTGATCTACTGGGGCGCGGTCGTGCCGTACGCGTACGTCCTGCGCTGGTCCGGCCGCGACCCGCTCGCGCGCGAGGGCGGACGGCCCGGCACCGACTGGCTGACGCGCGAGAAGCCCGCGGACTTCCGCGGCTACGAGAACACGTTCTAGGAGACCGCCATGTCGAAACTGAAGGCCCTCGGCGAGCTGTGGAGCTTCATGAAGGTGCGCAAGCGCTTCTGGCTGACGCCCATCGTGCTCATCCTATTG
>JACQBB010000196.1 GCA_016194625.1 Elusimicrobiota bacterium
GACGCCGCCGTCGCCTGCCCCGGCCGAACCGGCCGATCCCTTGTTCGCTCCGCCGTCTTCCGAGCTCGGCCCGCTCTCGCCGGAGACGGCTCCGGGCGCGCCTCCGCCACTCGCCGTGACCTCGCCGCCCGCGCCGCCGCGCCGCCGCGTCCGCCTCGCGTTCACGGCCGACCACCGCTTCTACGTGACGCTGGAGAAGGCCCGCGCGCTGCTGCGCCACAAATATCCGGACGGGCGACTGGAGGGCGTCCTCATGGACGCGCTGAAGGTTCTCCTCGAGAAGAAGGACCCCGTCCTGCGCTGGGCGGCGTCGAAGCGCCGCGGAACGGCGGCGTCCTAAGGTCGTTTCTCGACGACCCGCAGGGACTTCAGCACCGGCGGGTCGAGCGGGCGGTCGCCGTTCTTCTCGTCGCGCGGCACGGCCGCGATGGCCTTGGCGACCTCCAGGCCCTCGACGACCTCGCCGAACAGGGTGTGCTGGCCGTCCAGGTCGGGCTGGGGGCTCAGCGTGACGAAGAACTGGGCCTGCGAGGTGCCGGGACCCCAGCTGGCCATGCCGAGCAGGCCGGGACGGTCGAACTTCAGGTCCTTGCGGATCTCGTCGGGGACGGGGACCGCGGGGTCGCCGTCGCCGGTGCCCGCGGGGTCGCCGGTCTGGACGTAGTAGCCCGGCACGACGCGGTGGAAGACGACGCCGTCGTACAGCGGGCGATAGACGACCTGGCCGGACTTGGGGTCGCGCCACGGCTTGGTCCCGCCGGCGAGCGCGGCCAGGTGGGCGACGGTCTTGGGCGCGGCGTCGGCGTACAGGCGGGCGACGATGCGGCCCTTCGAGGTCTCCAGCACCGCGTAGGGGCCCTTCGGCGCGCGCGCGCAGGCGGCGCCCAGCAGCAGCGCGGCCAGCGCCGCGGCCCTCACGCGCCCTTCACGCCGCGGATCAGCTCGGGCGGATAGCCGACGTCGAGCACCTTGAGCTTGCCGACGTACTGCGCCGCGTGCGGCGTCACCAGGCCGCGCTTGGGCAGGCCCAGCGTCAGCGTGAGCTCCGCGGTCACGAACACGCCGCTGTGGTAGCCGGTGTCGGGATGGAGCCCGGTCGGGATGTCCACGGCGACCACCGGTTTCTTCGACCGCGTCAGCTCCTGGACCGCGTGATGGACCGCGCCGGCGGGCTTTCCCGCCGAGCCGGTGCCGAGCAGGGCGTCGACGGCGACGTCGCACGCGGCCAGCGCCTCGCGCAGGCCCGCCTCGGCCCCGGCCTGGCGGACCTCGACGCCCGCCTTCAGCGCGGCGTCGCGGTTGGCGCGCACCAGCTCCGGGTACTCCTCGTCCTTCTTCGGGGGGCACAGGAACGCCGTCACGGCGACGCCGGCCTGCTTGAGATGCCGCGCGGCGACCAGGCCGTCGCCGCCGTTGGCCCCGCGGCCGCACGCGACGACGACGCGCGCCACCGCGGGCTCGACGCCCTTCTCCCTCAGGAACGCGACGGTCTCGGCGGCGACCGCCCGGCCGGCGTTCTCCATCAGCTCGAGAGCGGGCACGCCGAAGCGCGCGGTCGCGTCGAAGTCGATCTGCCGCATCCGGGCGGCGTCCACCACCGGCAGTCCCTCGAACGAGGACGGGAGCGGCGCCTTGGGACTCACGAGGCCAGCGCCTTGACGACGACCGCGACCAGCGCGAGCGTCGTCGAGAGGGCGAACAGCGCGGCGACGGCCAAGTAGGGCGCGAGCAGGGTGATCAACGCGCGGCCCTCGCCGATCCCGTACTCGTCGCGCATCCCGCGCGCCTTCAGCGCCAGCGACCACAGGAGGACGGCGAAAGCCGTGAGCCACACCGGCCACGCGGAGCCCGGCGCGACGGCGCGCGCGACCAGCAGGGCCGGGGCCGCCGCGAACCAGGCGAGCTCCGACAGGCCGAGGTGGACGAACAGCGCGCCGGAGTCGCCGCGCGCGCCGGTCATGTCGAGCAGCAGGTGCAGGATCGCGGTGGACGCGAACAGCATCGTCAGCTGCCACAGCAGGGTCAGCATCAGCGCCGGCAGGGAGAACGAGAGCAGGTGCAGGCGGCCGCCGAGCCCGTCGAAGACGAACAGGCTGACCCCGCCGAGCAGGGCGCCCAGCACGCCGAGCGCGTACGGACGGCGCTGACGGATCAGCGCCGCGGCGTGCGCGCGGTCCTCGAACCAGTCGTAGAGGAATTCCAGGACGTCCATGTCACCAGCCCGACCACATGTACTGCATGCCGTGCCCGGCCATGCCCTCCGGCAGGGGCAGGCTCACCGGGCCGACGCCCAGCGTCAGGCGCGCGCGCGTCTCCAGCAGCTCGAACAGGTCGTTGAGCTTCTCGACGTCGCGGCGGACCTTCGGCTTCTCGTCCTTGATGCCGCCCAGCTGCGCGGCGAGCTTGATCGCGTCCTGCGAGTCGCCCAGCTGGTCGACGAGATGGTTGGCCAGCGCCTGGTTGCCCGAGTAGATGCGCCCGTCGGCCAGCGGCTTGACCTCGTCGACGGGCATCTTGCGGCCGTCGGCGACGGCCTGCACGAACTGGCCGTACGCGTCGTCGATCAGCGCCTGCAGGATCGCGTGCTCCTCGGCCGTCATCGGCCGCGCCGGCGAGCCGATGTCCTTGTGCTTGCCGGACTTGATCGGGTCGCTCTTGTAGCCGACCTTGGAGAACAGGCCCTCCATGTTCGACACGTTGAAGATCACGCCGATCGAGCCGGTGATGGTGCCCGGGTGGGCGACGATCTTGTCGCACGCGGAGGCGATGTAGTAGCCGCCCGACGCCGCGACGTCGCCGAACAGCGCGACGAACGGGAGGTGCTTCTCCTTCTTCACGCGCTGGATGCGGCTGTAGATCTCCTGGACCGCGCCGACGGAGCCGCCGGGCGTGTTGATGTCCAGCACGATCGCCTTCACGCCTTTGGTGTCGGCGAGCTGCTCGATGCGGCGCGCGACCTGCTCGGCGCCGTGGTCCCACGGCTTGCCGGAGTCGGACGCCATGATCGGGCCGCGGATCGAGACCCAGCCGACGACCTCCTTCGGGTGCAGGTCGAGGAAGGCCTTCTTGTCGGAGTCGCCCTTCGGGCCGCCGTTCTTCGCGCGGACGATCAGGAAGGCCGCGGCGAGCAGGGCCGCGCCGTGCAGGACGAGCAATCCGACGATCAGGCGCCGCTTCACGCGGCGCGCGCTGGGCGCGTGCGCCTCCTGCGGCGCGGGCGCCGCCGGGACGGGCTGCGGCGCGGGGTTCGGGTTCATCTCGTCCATCTCGGGTCTCCTTGACGGCTCGCGGCTAGCGGCGGCGCAGCGCTTCGCAGTCCACGACGCGGTTGCGGCCGCCCGACTTGGCGGCGTACATCGCCCCGTCGGCCTGGGCGATCAGTTCCTCGGGGGTGGCGGCGTCGCGCGGGAAGTGAGCCAGCCCGATCGACACGGTCACCTTCACGGTCTCGAAGCCGACGGTGAAGCTCGCCGCCTCGATCGCCGCGCGGATCGCCTCCGCCTTGCGCAGGGCGCCCGCCGGCTCCGCGCGGGGCAGCAGCACGACGAACTCCTCCCCGCCGTAGCGCGCGACGTAGTCGGTCTAGTACACCGCGGCGTTGAGGACGGCGCCGAGGTGCTTGAGTACCTGGTCGCCGAACGGGTGACCGTAGCGGTCATTCAAACTCTTGAAATGGTCGATGTCAAGGAGCATCAGCCCGAAGGTCGTCTTGAAGGTGCGCGCGCGCACCGTCTCGTCGTGCAGGCGCTTGTCGAACGCGCCGCGCCGGCGCAGGCCGGTCAGGCCGTCGATCTCGGACAGGCGCTCGACCTCCTGGAAGAGCTTCACGCGCTTGAACGCGACCGTCAGCTCCGACGAGAACGCCTGCGCCTTGGCCAGCCACTGCTGGGGCGCCTGGCCGTCGGGGACGCGGGCGTACAGGTAGCCGAGCAGCTCCTGGCCCTCGCGGATCGGCATGCCGACGGCCCGTTCCGGCCGGTCGAAGAGCTTCGGCGTCATCGGCGCGCCGCCCTGCTCCTGCATCAGGCGGCCGAGCGTCGCCCAGGCCGCGCCCGGCGAGCCGCGCAGGCCGCGCAGCGCCAGCGGCCATACGTCGCCGTCGCCGCGCAGTCCCGAGACGTACAGCGCGTAGTCGATGTTCCCGAAGTACATGTCGATCGCGGCCTCGATGCGCGGGCGCACGTCGTTCCACGACAGCGCCTCGGCCAGGCTCTTGACCATCCCGTACACGGCGAGCGTCTCCTTGTGCTCGCGCTCGGCGCTCAGGCCCCGGGAGCGCAGGCCCTCCAGCTCCTTGGCGATCGCGGCGCGGCGGACGCGCACCTCGGCCAGGCGGGCCGCGGCGACCGCGTGGTCGTCCTCGCGCCGCCGGCACAGCGCCCACGCCAGGCCGCAGGCCGCCGCCGCGCTCGAGCCCGACAGCAGCGCCGCC
>JACQBB010000263.1 GCA_016194625.1 Elusimicrobiota bacterium
GGGATTCCGCGCGAACAGGTATAATGGCGCCCGGCCATGAGCGCTCCCCGCCCTAAAACCGTCGTCGCCACCCTTTGCTACATCCGATCCGGCGGGCGCACGCTCATGCTCCACCGAAACAAGAAGGAAGGCGACGTCCATCGCGGCAAGTACAACGGCCTGGGCGGCAAGCTGGAGGCGGGCGAGTCTCCCGACGAGTGCGTGGTGCGCGAGATCCGCGAGGAATCGGGGCTGAACCTGCTGGACCCGCGCCTGCGCGGCGTGCTGACCTTCCCCGCGTTCAAGGACGGCGAGGACTGGCTGGTGTTCGTGTACACCGCGACGCGCTTCGAGGGCGAGATCGGCGACTGCCCGGAGGGCACGCTCGAGTGGGTGGCCGACGCCAAGCTCCTGGACCTGCCGCTGTGGGAGGGCGACCGCGTGTTCCTGCCGTGGCTGGACGGCGACCGCTTCTTCTCGGCGAAGTTCGTGTACCGCGAAGGCCGCCTCGCCGGCCACGACGCCAGCTTCTACTGAGCGCGCGTCAGCGCCCCGCCACCGCGAGCGCGAGCTTGAGGCCCAGCGCCAGGAACATCACCGCCAGCGCCGCGTCGAGCGGCCGGCGCAGGCGCAGGTAGCGGCGCGCCAGGCGCTCGTCGGAGAACGCGAGCGCGAGCGTCCCGTACCAGCACAGCGACAGCACGGGGATCCCCGCGTAGACGACGGCCTGCGCCGCGCGCGGCATCGTCTCGACCGCGTACAGCCCGAGCAGGCCGGTGAAGAACAGCGCGGTGCCCGGGTTGGTCGCGTTCGTCGCCAGGCCCTGCGCGTACGCGTCGCGGCCGCGGCGCGGCGCGAAGTCCTCCGCGGAGCCGCCGCCGCCGGGGCCGAACGCCGCGCGTCCCAGGCGCGCGCCGAGGAAGAGCAGGTACGCCGCGCCCGCCGCGCGGATCGCGCCGGAGGCGAGCGGCGAGGCCTTCAGCGCCGCCGACAGCCCCAGCGCGGCGACGGCCACCCACAGCGTCGTGCCCGTGGCCACGCCCAGCGCGCCGCGCAGTCCCAGCCGCCGCGAGGCGACCGCCGTGCGCATGACGTAGAAGACCGCGGGCCCCGGGCTCATCGCCGCGGCGAGGTACACCGCGAACACCGTCAGCACGCGCAGGGCGACGGGCATGTCAGCGCCGCTTCGGCGCGGGGGCGGGCGCGGCGCGGCGCGACTTCAGCAGCGCCTCGATCTCCGCCGCCTGGATCCGCGCGCGCGGCCACTCGCGCTCCGCGTCGGGGTCGTCCAGGATCGCGTCCCAGACCGCGAGCGACTTGCGGTACTCGCCGCGCGACTTGTACACGTTGGCGAGGATGGCCTTCATCTCGATGGGGCTGTGCGGGTCGGAGAGCGTGGACTCGAGCAGGGACACCATCTTGTCCACGTCGCCCTTCTTCTTGAACGCGATCGCGGCCACGTAGATCGGGTACGACGGCTCGCCGGGGTCGGCGCGCATCCCTTCGCGCAGCACCTCGACGGCCTCGTCGGGGCGGTCCACGTTGTGGAACCAGGCCAGGATGCCGGCGGCGAACAGGTACGAGCGGTGGTGGGAGGGGTCGAGCCGCGCGACCCGCAGCGCCAGGTCCTTCAGGTGGTCGTACGGCCGTCCCGGCGCGTCGGGCATGTCGGGCAGGCCGCCCGCGCAGTATTGGAGGAGCTGGACCCAGGCCAGGTCGGCCGCGGCGGCGCGCAAGCCGCCGGCGACCAGCGCGGCGTCCTGCAGCGCGTACGGCGTCGCGGGCAGGGAGCCGAGCGGCGGGAAGGCGCGGGCGCGCGCGCGCAGCGCCGGCTGGACGGCGAGCGCGACGGCCAGCGCGGCGGCCGCGGCGGCGAGCGGCGCCTTGGCCATCAGAACTCCTTCTGCTCGAACACCTGCACCGACAGCGCGAAGCACGCGCCCGCGTAGGCGAGCGCGTAGGCCGCGCCCGCCAGCAGCCACCACGGGTCGGGCGCGCCGGCGTGCCAGGCGTTGCGATAGTCGAAGTGCGCGAAGTCGGGCGCCGCGCGCGAGAACGCGAGCAGGACCGAGCGCAGCAGCGCCGAGCCGGACTTCTCGGCGACGAAGCGCATCTCGGCCGAGAAGTGGCCGAGGATCCAGAAGAAGACGGAGAACGCCATCGCCGCCGCCTCCGAGGTCAGCGCCAGCGACAGCAGCAGCGCCAGCGCCGACATCACCGTCACCTTCCCGAGCGAGCACGCCCACGCGAGCAGGTACCAGCCCTCGCCGCTCCAGCCGAGCAGGCGCAGCAGGCCCCAGTGGAACAGGCCCATCGCGGCCAGGCCGAGCCCGACCGCCGCGAGCGTGCCCAGGAAGCGGCCCATCAGGTAGTGCCAGCGGCGCACCGGGTGCGTGAGGATCAGGAACACGGCGCGCGACTCGATCTCCTGCAGGATCAGGTGCACCGTGAGGAAGACGACGGACACCAGCGCGATCAACTCGTTGGCGGCCAGGCCCAGGTCCAGCATCACGCGCGCGCGCTCCTCGGCGGCCAGCGCGGAGACGACCAGCCCGCCGGTGAGCATGATCAGCCCGAACAGCGCGCCGCTGAGCCAGACCTTGTGGCGGACGTGCTCGCGGAAGGTGTAGGCGAAGACGGCCTTGATCGTTCCCATGTTCAGTCCAGGCGGATCTCGCCGACGCCGTCGGTGCGCGTCACCGCCGCGGCGAAGGCGTCCTCGAGCGCGTCGGGCTTGCCGCGCCACTCGTCCTGCGTCATCGTCTTGGCCAGGCGCCCGCCGCTGAGGATGCCGATGCGGTCGCAGACCTTCTCGACCTCGGAGATGTCGTGCGAGGAGAACAGCACGGTCTTGCCCTTGGCCTTCAGCCACAGGATCAGCGCGCGGACCTCCTTGATCGCGAGCGGGTCCAGTCCGGTCACCGGCTCGTCCAATATCACCAGCTCCGGGTCGTGGATCAGCGCCTGCGCCAGGCTCGCGCGCTGGAGCATGCCCTTCGAGTACTCGGACAGGCGGCGGTCGAGCGCGTGGGACAGGCCGACCTGCGCCATCATCGCCTCGACGCGCGCCTCGCGCGTGGCGTCGGGCACGCGCGACAGCGCGGCGAACAGGCGCAGCGTCTCGCGGCCCGTCAGCGAGCGGTTCAGGTACGCGGCCTCCGGCGCGTAGCCGATGCGCGCGAGCACCTCGACGTCGGGCACGCGGCGGCCCAGGACCTCGACGTCCCCGGTGGTGGGAAGATGCAGGCCCATCAGCAGCTTGATCGCGGTGGTCTTGCCCGAGCCGTTGAGGCCGAGCAGGCCGAACACCTCGCCGCGCTCCACGGCCAGGTCGAGGCCGGACAGGCCGACCGTCTCGGTGAGCGTGCCGAGGTGGGACTTGCGGTAGATCTTGCCGACGCGGGAGAAGCGGAGGGCGTTCATGGGTTCATCGGGGCGAGAGGCTCGCGGACAGGCCGACGCCGGAGACGATCAGCAGGACCGTCGCGGCCAGGCGTCGGCGGCGCTCGAACAGCTCCGGCGCGCGCGACTCCGAGGTCTTGTCGAGCGCGCGGCGTCCGGCGCTCGCGGCCGCGGCTCCCGCGGCCGTCAGCGCGGCGGCGGCGGCGAGCGCGCCGAGCGCGGCGGGGACGCGCTCGGGGACGCCGGGGACGGCGCGCGGCAGCAGGACCAGGACGGCGGCGGCCC
>JACQBB010000264.1 GCA_016194625.1 Elusimicrobiota bacterium
CTCATCCCGCGTCCCACCCCCACGCGCCCGCCGCCCCCGCGGCGCCGGCCGAAGCCGCGCCCCTCGACATCCGCGAGAAGGGCGGCCCGAAGGACGGCGTCACCCAGTACTCCGACCGCCGCCTGTTCATGCAGCTGACCGCGTTCAGCGGCTGCCGCGACGCGCACAAGCTGATCAACGGCCTGATCGGCACCGGCGTGGACTGCGTCCTCTACGAGGAGCTCAACGACCCGACCGGCGTGGCGGTGCTGGCGATGTCCGACGACCCGGGCTTGCTGATCACCAAGCTGCGCCGCGACCTGAGCCACGGCGTCTTCGCCGACCTGACGCTGAAGCCCGAGTTCTCGATGCTGGGCCGCACCTACGCGCTCGGCTACGAGCCGAAGCTCGAGGACTGGCTGCTGCACCGCCCGAAGCGCGTCGTCACCGACCCCGCGACCCCGTGGGCGGTGTGGTACCCGCTGCGCCGCAAGGGCGAGTTCGCGCGCCTGCCGCGCCCGCAGCAGATGGAGATGCTCAAGGAGCACGGCAACATCGGCCGCCGCTTCGGAGACGCCGGCCTGGCGTCGGACATCCGCCTGGCCTGCCACGGCCTGGACAAGAACGACAACGACTTCGTCATCGGCCTGATCGGCAAGGACCTGGCGCCGCTGTCCATCCTGGTCGAGACGATGCGCCCGACGGTCCAGACCTCCGAGTACCTGTCGAACCTGGGGCCGTTCTTCGTCGGCCGCGCGATCTGGCGCACCCCGCAGAAGGACGTCGCGTGAGCGCCCGCAAGTTCCGCGTCGCGATGTCCGAGCGCTGCTACCGCTTCAAGCCGGACGCCCTGCCCTCGCACGCGCCGCACAAGCCCGGCGTGTACGAGTTCGTGACCTTCGACGCGCAGAAGAACCCGCAGGTCCTGTTCGTCGGCGTCGCGCTGGGCAAGTCGGTGTACGAGGCGCTGGACGACCACTGGAACGACAAGGCCGAGCCGGGCCGCACGGCGCTGTTCGGCGTCTCGCCGGACATCTACTTCGACTACGTGGCCGCCGCCGACATCGCGGACGCCGACGAGCTCAAGGACATCGCCGGCGCGTTCATCGCCAAGAGCAAGCCGAAGTTCAACACCGGCCCCGTCCCGTCCTCCGGGAAGCACGCGTCGGTCGAGGTCGAGGAAGTCGGCTGATGGACGCGTCCTCGTTCCCGCCGCTGAACGCGTCGCTGAACGGGACGACGGCCGTGCTCCTGCTGGCGGGCTGGGCGGCGATCCGCTCCGGCCGCCGGGAGCTCCATCGCCGGCTGATGGTCTCCGCCTTCCTGGTCTCGGCGGCGTTCCTCGCCTGCTACCTGTGGTACCACGCGCACGCGGGCCACGTGGCCTTCCAGAGGACGGGCGCGATCCGGACCGTCTACCTGGCGATACTCCTCTCGCACACCGTCCTGGCCGTCGCCGTCCTGCCGGTCATCCTGCGCGCGCTGTATCTGGCGGCGAACGGGCGCTTCGAGGAGCACCGGCGCGCGGCGCGCTGGGCCTTCCCGGTCTGGCTGTACGTGTCCGTGACCGGCGTGACGGTGTACTGGATGCTGTACCGGCTCTGAGCCGGCCTCAGGCGCGCGGCGAGCGGTCGGCCAGCTCCAGGTAGAACTTCGTCAGGCACGCGGTGCCCCAGGCCGAGACGACGAACTGGAACAGGTTCACGACCAGGCCCGCGAGCGCGCTGCCCGCCGCCCCGGCCGCCGCGCCGGCGATGCGCATCACGATCCCGGCCGCGAGCAGGGCGACGCCGGCGACCAGCCCGACGACGAACAGCGCGCCGACGAACACCGCGATGTCCCAGAACCGCCCCGCGGTGAGCCCCCAGCTGCGGCTCACGGCGTCCAGCGGAGGGAGCTCCTCGGCGCAGGTCGCGCACGAGGCCAGGCACAGCCGGAACAGCAGGTACAGGCCGGGCAGGATCAGCAGCAGCGTGCCGAAGCCGATCGCCAGGCCCACGACCGCCGAGGCGGCGAACAGCGACCACATCCGGCCGACGCCGTCGAGCAGCAGGTCGCCGAGCGCGACCGGGCGGCCGCGGAACGCGCGCGTCGCCAGCAGGATGGTCGCCGCGTAGGCGAGGAGGCCGAGCACCATGCCCACCAGCCCGACGGCCCCGAGCCCGGCCAGGCCGCCGAAGTCGTGGTTGGCGATCGCGGTCTTGATCGCGTCCTTGTCGCCGAGCCCCGTCGTCATGCGCACGACGAAGCCGAGGACCTGCGGCGGCGCGTGGCAGACGGCCCACAATCCGATCAGAACGCCCGCGTTGTCGAGCGTGACGCTCGTGCCGGCGGTCATGAGCGCGCCGACGCCGGGCAGCGCGGCGGGCGGGGCGGACGGAGCGGGCGCGGGAGACGGGGCGGGGGCGTTGTCCATGCCGCAAGCGTAGCGGCCCCGGACCGGCCCGTCAAGGGGTCAGGTCGTGAAGGACTTGCCGCAGGAGCAGGTCGAGGCGGCGAGCGGGTTCTTGACGACGAAGCCCGACGACATCAGCGTCTCCTGCCAGTCGACGACCGAGCCGCCGATGAAGAAGTCGGCCTTCGGGTCCACGACGGCCTTCGCGCCGAACGCTTCCGAGACCGCGTCCTCGGGCGTGGGCGCGTCGCAGACGACGAACTCGTAGCTCATGCCCGAGCAGCCGCCCGCGCCGACCTTCACGCGCAGGACGGGCGGCGCGCCCTTCTTGGCGGCGAGCGCGAGCACCTTCTTGGCGGCGTTCTCTGTTAGAGTGATCATTCTCTCGCCTCGACCCTTCGGGCTCGGCGCAGATGCGCTGAGGAAGGGCTCATAGCATCTAGAACTGCTTCGACTTGCCGCAGCCGCAGGAGCCCTTCTCGATCGGGTTCTTGATGCGGAAGCCGGAGCTGGTCTCGTCCTCGGCGTAGTCGATGGTC
>JACQBB010000254.1 GCA_016194625.1 Elusimicrobiota bacterium
CGCCAGGCCGCAGGCCGCCGCCGCGCTCGAGCCCGACAGCAGCGCCGCCAGGCGCAGGCCCTCCGGCGCGAGCGCGACGGCCGCCGCGCCCGCCGCCAAGGCCGCGCCCAACCCCGCGGCCGCGGCCCACGGCCGCCGCGGGTACGCGGCCCACAGCGCGGCGCCCGGGACCAGCGCGAGCAGCGCGGCGAGAGCGTGCGCCGTCACCCGACCACCTGGTTGCGTCCGCCGTGCTTGGCGCGGTACAGCTTCTCGTCGGCCGAGCGCACGATCTGCGAGGCCGTCGTCGCGTCCTGCGGGAACGAGGCCACGCCGAAGCTCATCGTCGCGTGCGTCGGGGAGCCCTGGAACACGAACGGCTCGGCGGCGACGCGCGCGCGCATGCGCTCGGCGACCTGCAGGGCCTCGGAGCGCACGAAGTTGGGCAGGATGACCGCGAACTCCTCGCCGCCGTAGCGCGCGACGAAGTCCACCGGCCGCGCGAACGAGGCCAGGATGCCGGCCAGCGTCTTCAGCAGGTGGTCGCCGGCCTGGTGGCCGTACGAGTCGTTGTAGCGCTTGAAATGGTCCACGTCGCACATGATCAGGGACAGCGGCGTCTGCGAGCGGCCCGAGCGCAGTCGTGCGTCGCCTGGCGGTGCACGCTCTCGTACAGCGAGATGTTCTCCAGGCTGAGCGCGGCCATCGTCGCGAACAGGTCGGCGGCCTTCACGTCGTCGGCGCCGAACGCGGACGGCTTGTCGCTCTCCAGCTTCACGAAGCCCGCCGGGTGGCCCATCACCTTGAACGGGATCGCGACGGCCGAGGCGAAGCGCGCGCCGGGGACCAGTTCGGCCTCCTGGCGCGCGTCCTTGACCAGCACCGGGCCGCGGCGGCGCGCGGCCGCCAGCAGCAAGGGGTCGGCGCCCGCGCCCGGCGCGACCTCGATGCGCGCGGCGGGGAAGCGCGCGGTCAGCACGGCGACCAGGCGGGCCTGGACCTCGCCGGCGTCCATCGTGCCCGACAGGCTCTTGGCGGCGTCGGCCAGGTCGCGGCGCAGGCGGGTCTCGGAGCCGACGGTCTCCTCGTAGCCCTTGTAGTACTTGAGGTCGCGCTCGTCGTCCCGGATCGCGTCCTGCAGCCCCATCTGCTCGAGCAGGAGGGCGCGCTCGTCGGCGACCTGGCGGCCGCGGTGGGCGGAGAGCGCGGCCGACAGCGCCCACAACCCGGCGACCCCGGCCGCGATCGCGGCGCGCGCGCCCGTCTCGGGGGCGCGCGCCGCCAGGAACGCGCCGGCGACCGTCGCCAGGAAGGTCAGCACCGCCGGGGACTCCGCGTCGCGGCGGAGGTCCGACCACAGCAGGGGCAGGACGAAGGCGGGGAACGCGTAGGGTCCGAACTCGGGGCGGGCGACGACGAGCAGAGACAGCCCCGCGAAGAGCCCGTACGAACCCAAAAGGGTGACCGCGCGTGAGTCGCCCACCATCAAAATGGTGGAGGTGGCGGGAGTTGCACCCGCGTCCAAACGAAGCCGGCCGGGATCACTACAGGCTTAGCCCGTCCTCAGTTTCGCCCGGAGAAAACCGACGGACGCGTGCTCTCCGGGCTAGTCCCGTTCGGTCTTAGGCCCCCCGCCCACGGTACCACGGGGAAGGACCGCATCCTGCTCATTACACCGGCTGCCCTCTAGCAGGCGTCGAGGACCGGCGTGTGCTCACCGCGGGTTAGGCGGTGGCCCAAGCCAACTGAGTGTTGGCAGTTGTTGTTCGGCCTGGTTTTTACCGGGACCTGACCGACCCGGGCCTGCGATCTTCGGCTCAACCACGTCTGTCGAAGCTGATTCACCCCCGACACAGCCAGTATAACAGTCCCGTCGGGCCGCGTCCAGGCCCGCCTAGGCGCGGGCGGCGGCGGGCAGGACGGCGCGCAGGTCCGCGGCGAACTCCCCGGGCGTCCGGTAGCGCTGCTCGGGGTCGGCCTGGAACGCGCGCGCGAACACGCCGTCCACGGCCCCGGGAAGGCCGGGCTCCTGCCGCGACGGCAGCACGAAGCTCATGTTGATCTTGTTCAGCGACATGCCGCCGCCGATGCCGGCGAACGGCAGGCGCCCGGTCAGCATCTCGTAGGCGCACACCGCCAGCGCGTACACGTCGGACTCGCGGCGCACCTGCCCCTGCTCGGCCTCCGGCGCCATGTACGGCGGCGTGCCGACGACGGTGTTCGTCATCGAGTAGCGCGTCATCGCCTCCTTGGCCATGCGCGCGATGCCGAAGTCCATCACCTTCACGCGCCCCTGCGCGTCCACCATCATGTTCGACGGCTTCATGTCCCGGTGGATGACGCCGCGGCCGTGCGCGAACTCGAGCGCCTCGGCCGCCGCCGCGACGATGCGGGCCGCCTGCTCCGGCGCCAGCTTGCCGGCCTCCTGGATCAGGTCGTGGACCGTCTTGCCGTCCACGTACTCGAAGATCAGGTACACGTCGTCGCCGTCGTCGGCGATCGCGTAGATGTCCACGATGCCCGGATGATGGAGCGCGGCGACCGTCTTCGCCTCGGACACGAAGCGCGCGCGCTCGCGCGGGTCCACCCGCAGCTCGTCGCGCATCTTCTTGATCGCGACCCGCCGCCCCAGCGAGCGGTCGGTGCCCTCGTAGACCATGCCCATGCCGCCCGCGCCGATCGGCCGCGTGATCTCGTACTGGCCGCGGATCAGGCCGGGCGCCGAGCCGCGCGGGGCCGCCTCGTCGGCGAGCGCGCCGACGGTGGGGCCCGTGCGCGTGACGCGGGTGAACACCGAGGAGACCCGCTCCTTGATCGGGGCCAGGACCGTCTGCAGCAGCCCCAGCGCGAGCAGGATGCCGCCGACGATGCTCGCGCCGACGACCCAGGAGAACCGCCGCGCGCGGCCGGCGGCCGCGGGCGCGCCGGACCTCGCCGCTTCCTCGCCCGGGAACAGGAACAGCAGGTCGGAGTCGGACGGCGCCTGCGCGACCGGATGCGCGGCGGCCTCCTGGTAGAAGGGGTCCAGCTCGGCCGCCCGGCGGATGTCGGCGCGGTACGCGTCCATGTCCCCGAGGCGGGCGTAGGCTTGCGCGCGCAGCGCGTAGCCGTAGGCCTCGTTGGGGTTCGCCTCGATCATCGCGTTCGCGCTGCCCAGGGCGTCCTTGTACTGGCCGCCGCGGAGCTCGAGGTAGCCCTTGCCCCGCAGCATCGCCCCGCTCTTCGGCGACAGCGCGAGCGCGGCCTTCTCGTCGGCGAGCGCCTTCGCCCAGTCCCGCCTCTTGCCGTAGACGGCCGCGCGCATGTGCAGGAGGCTGGGATCGTTGGGGTTCGCCGCGAGCGCGCGGTCGATGAAA
>JACQBB010000255.1 GCA_016194625.1 Elusimicrobiota bacterium
CGCCGCCGCGTGGACCGCGGCCGGGATCGCCCGCGGCCGCCTGCCCCTGCCGTCGGCGCGCCCTGCGGCCTGGGCCGCGGCCCTCGCGCTGCTGTCGTTGGCCTCCGCGCTGGCCAGCCCTGCGCGCGCGTACGCGCTGCCCGCGTGGGCCTGGAGCGCGGCGGGCCTCTGGCTGGTCCCTGCCGCGACCCTGCTCTCCGCTCGCGACCGCGTCCGCGTCGAGCAGGCGGTGCGCGCGGCCGCGTGGGCGGCGGTCCTCCTGGCCGTCCATCAGCGCTTCCACGGCGACCTCCGGCCGACGGCGATGTTCACGAACCAGAACGTGTTCGCCGGCGCGATACTCCTCCTCCTGCCGTTCGCCGCGCGGCGCGGGGACCCGTTGCTCGCCGCCGGCCTCCTCGTCTGTCTGTGGTGGACGCGTTCGGTCGGCGCCTGGCTCGGGCTGTCCGTCGCGCTGGTGCTGCACCGGCGCGCGGTCGGGGCGTTCGCGTTCTGGGTCGGCGCCGTCGCGGGTTTCGCCGGGCTCGTCGCGGCGTACGCGAAGCTGCAGTCTCCGGAGGCGCTGCACCGGTGGGAATGGTGGGAGGCCGCCTGGCGCATGGCCTGCGCGGCGCCGTTCGCCGGCCTGGGGCCCGGGACTTTCGCCTACGCGCTGCCCGCGTTCGCGCCGACGCGGCCGGACCTGTCTTCGTTGTACGCGCACCAGCACGTCTTGGAGACGGCCGCCGAGCGCGGCTGGCCGTACCTGCTCGTCTGGGCGGGCGGCCTGGCGGCCCTGCTGCGCCGCGCGGAGCCGGGCAAGCGTTTCGGTCCCGTCGCGGCGCTCGCGCACGGCCTCGTCGACTATCCGCTGAGCGTTCCCGGGGTGTTCTGGCTGTTCTGCCTGAGCGCCGCGTGGTCCCAGCCGGAATCGGAGTCCGCGGTCTCCGTCCCGTCGCGGCGCAAGGTCCCGGCGATCGTCGTCGCGTCCGCGCTCGCGGCGGCGGCGATCCATCGCGTCGGCTCGGACTGGGCGGCGGATCGCCTGCGCGCGCGCGCCGCCGCGGGCTCCGACCTGCCGCGCGCGGAGGCCGACCGTCTGCTCGCCTCGTCGGAGGAGCTGCGCCCGCATCCGGAAGCCGCGCGCGCCCGCGCCGAGCTCGCGCTGGCCGCGGGGGGCGTCGAAGCCGCCGCGAGCCACCTCGAGCGCGCGGTCGCGCTCGACCCGTATCGCGCGTCGAACTGGACCCTGCTCGAGGAGGCCTACCGCCGGCTCGGACGCCCCGTCGACGCCGAGGAGGCGCGCGCGCGCGGCGCGCGCACTCGTCCCGCGCCGCGCGGAGAAGCGCGATGAGCGAGGAGCGCGCCCCCGCGCCGGAGGCCGCCGCGGCCGTCGTCCTCGCGGCCGTCGTCCTCGCCTTCTTCGTCCCGGTCTGGGCGCGCGGGCTGACGCCGTTCTGGGGGGACCTCACCTACCTGCACCAGGCGTGGCGCGCGTCCCCCGCGCAGCTGATCCAGGCGGGCCGCGCGCCGTTGTGGGAGCCGTCTCTGTACCTGGGCATGCCGATGGCCGCGTCGCAGCAGGGCGGACTGTTCTATCCGCCCACGCAGGCGTTCTATTTCTTCGGATTCGCGGCTGCGACGGCGCTGTTCGAGGCCCTGCATCTGTTCCTCGCGGGCTGGCTGACGGCGCTGTGGCTGAGGAGCCTGCGCGTCAGCTGGGGCGCGGCCGTCGCGGGCGGCGTCTCGTTCGCGTTCGGCGGGCTGATGGTCAGCCGTCTGCCGTTCCTCAACCACCTCGCGGTCCTGAGTTGGGCGCCCGCGCTGCCGCTGCTGTTCCGTCGCCGCGCGGCGCTCGCGGCGGCGCTGGCGCTGATGTTCCTGGCGGGCTATCCGACCTTCCTGCCCGGGGCCTGCGCGGCCGCGTGGGCCGTCGCCCTCGCGCTGCGTTCGCGCCGCGGACCCGGGACGGGGCCGGCCGCGTGGGCCGTCGATTGGACGGCCGCGGGCGCGCTCGCGCTCGCGCTGTCGGCCGTCCAGCTCCTGCCGGCGCTCGAGCTGGCCGCCCTGTCGCGCCGCTCGGGCGGCGTCGGCGCGGCCGAGGCGCTGACCTGGAGCTTCGCCCTCGCCGACCTGCGTCAGTGGGTCTCGCCGCTGTTCGTGCCGCTGTCGGCGTTCCATCCCGAGGTGGACTGGTGGAAGTGCGTGTACCTGGGCGTCGTCGCGTCCTGCGCCGCGGGACTGGGACTTTGGCGCTTGCCGCGCCGCCGCGCCGCGGCGCTGGGAGCGGCGCTCGTCGTCGTCGCGGTCCTCATCCTCGGCGGCTCGAACCCGCTGTCGCGCGCGCTGTGGGAGCGCTTTCCGCCGCTGCGCTACGTGCGCTATCCCGGAAACCTCTCCTACCTCGCCTTGCTCCCGCTGACGGCGCTGGTCGGCGCGGGCTTCGCTCGGGCGTCGCGCGCGCCGCTGCTGGCCGTCCTCGCCGCGGCCGAACTGCTCGTGTTCGCCCGCGTCGCCACGCCGACCGCCCCGCGGACGCTGTTCACCGAACCCGGCCCCGTCGTCCGCGCCCTGCGTCCGCGGCTCGACGGGACGCGCTATCTGATCTCGCCGCGCGCGCTGGAGGCGGCGTCGGGCTTCGGCCTCGTCGATTGGAAGACCCGCCTGTACGGCCTCACCAACGCGCCGTACCGCCTGCGCGCGGTCGCCAACTTCGGCGAGCCGCTCGTCCCGGAGACGAACTACGCGTTCATGGACCGCGTGCTGAGCGCGCCGAACGTGGACGCCGCCGCGTCCTGGATGGCCTGGGCCGGGGCCTCGCGCCTGCTGACGCCCGCGCCCGCGTCCTCGCCGCTCCTGGTGCCCGAGGAGCGCCCGTCCTGGCATCTCTCGCGCCTGTCGGGCCCGGTCGCGCTCGCCTACCTGATGACACCCGCGGCGGGGGGAGCCCTGCCGCCGGGCCTGCCCGACGCGGCGCCCGCCCTCGGCCGTCCGCTGGCGGTCGCGCGCGTGCGCGAGGACCGTTTCGCGGTGAGCGGCGAGGGCGCGGGCTGGGCGTTCGTCGCCGAGCCGCGCTATCCGGGCTGGACGGCGACGCTCGAGACGCCGCGCGGCGCCGGCGCCGTCGCGCCCCTGCCGGCGCTCGGCCCGTTCCAGAAGGTCTCCGTCCCCGACGGGCCGTGGCGGCTCTCCTTCCGCTACGACCCGGCCTCGTGGCGCCTGGGCGTGCTCCTCAGCCTGGCTTCGTTGCTGGCCTTCGGGTCCTATTGGTATCATCGGGCCTCCCGCCTCAGCCATGTCCCGTGACGACCTGTCGGTCCTGGCGTTCTGGTGCGCGGCGGTCCTGGTCCTGCTCGCCCCGGTCTGGGCCCGCCCCGGCGCCGTGTTCTTCAATCACGGCGACCTGTTCGCCTATCACGCGCCGCTGCGCGCGCTGACCGCGAGCGAGCTGCAGTCCGGCCGCCTTCCGTTCTGGGACCCGTACATCCTGCTCGGCGTCCCGCACGCGGCCAATCCGCAGACCGTGCTGTTCTATCCGGCGGCGCTCCTCTCCGCGCTGCTGCCCGTCGGGGCGGCGCTGGTCTGGGACCAGGTCCTGCACCTGCTGTGGGCCGGCGCGGGGATGTTCCTGCTCGCGCGCGCCCAGCGCCTCGGCCGCTCGGGGGCGTTCGTCCTGGCCTCGGCCTACGCGCTGTGCCCGTTCCTCGTCTACCGGATCACCGCGGGCATCCCGACCTTGCTCGCCGCGCTGTCGTGGGCGCCGTGGCTGTGGCTGGCGTGGCTGTCCGGCGGGGCGTTCCTGCTCGCGGCGGCCTTCGCGCTGCAGCTGCTGTCCGGGCACGCGCAGTTCCTCGTCGTGAACGGCGCCGGCATGGCGCTGTGGGCGCTGCTCGGCGACGGGCGCAAGGAGCTGTTCCGCCGCCTGCTCGCCGCGGGGCTTGCGGCGCTGGCGCTGACCGCGGTCCAGTGGGTCCTCACCGCGCAGTACCTGGCGGGCTCCGTGCGCGCCGACTGGTCGGGCGCGATGAGCGGCGCCTACTCCCTGCCGCCGGGCGCGCTGTGGACCTGGCTGAACCCCGGCGCGCTGGGCACGCCCGCCGACGGCGGCTGGACCGACGCGCTGTCCGTGTTCTACGAGACCTGCGGCGGCTGGGTCGGCCCGCTCGCGCTCGGCCTGGCCGCGTTCGGCTTGGCGCGCGCGCGGCGTCGCGCGCCCGCCGTCCTCCTCGCGGTCCTCGGCGTCGCGCTGTCCTTCGGCCCGCGCGGGCCGGTGTCGCGCGCGGTGCTCGGCTTCGCCGTCCTGTCCTACCTGCGCACGCCGTCGCGCTGGCTTTTCCTGAGCGTGTGGGGCGTCCTGCTCGCCGCGGGGGCGGGGCTGCTGCGCCTGCGCGGCCGGCGCTGGCCCGTCGGCGCGAAGCTCGCCGCGGCGCTGGCGGCGTTCCTGCCGCTCGCCGCGTGGGACGCGCAATTCCTGCGCCCGCAGGACCCGGTCCCGTACCTCGGCGCCAACCCGGTCGTCGTCGAGGAGCTGGCCGGACGTCCTCAACGCGCGCTCACCGACCCCGCGCTCGCCAACCCGAACAAGACGATCCTGTACCGCGTGATGAACGTGAACGGCTACGAGGCGTTCTACCCGAAGGCCGTCCCCGGCTGGGCCGCCGCCGCCGAGGGGGCGCCCGCGGCCGACGCGAGCCGCGTGTTCGTGTCGGACTGGCGCTCCGACGCGGCGCGGCGCGCCGGCGTGCACGCGCGGCTCGGCCCGTCGGGCTTGGAGCGCGGCGACGCCTGGCCGTTGGCGGCGTACGTGGACGCCGACGGACGGCGCGTGAGGCCCGACCCGCATCTTTGGATCGAGCGGCCGTCGCGGTGGCGCCTGAACGGCGCGATCCCGCGCGCCGCGGCGGGCGTGGCGCTGTCGGTTCCCGCGTACCCGGGCTGGCGCGCGCGTCTGAGCGGCGCGCGTATCCCCGCGGTCCCCTTCGACGGCGTCTTCCAGGCGATCGCGCTGCCGGGCCTGCGTCCCGGCGGCGCCGCGCTCGACCTGGTCTTCGAGTTCCGTCCGACGGCTTGGACGGTATTGGCGCTGCTCACCGCCGCCGCGTGGGGCGTCTGGCTGGCGGCGTTGGCGCGGCGCGCCGAGGAGGCGTTCTGAACAAGAAGACGCTGTCGATCGGGCTGGGACTGGCGGGCACCGGGTTCTTCCTGTGGCTGGCCCTGCGCAAGGTGAGCTTCGCGGCGCTCGGCCAGGCGCTGGCCGGCGCGCATTGGGGCTGGCTCGTCCCGATGGGCGCGATCGTCTACCTCGACATCTTCATCCGCGCCGCGCGCTGGCGCG
>JACQBB010000256.1 GCA_016194625.1 Elusimicrobiota bacterium
CGCGGCCTAAGACGCCTCAGTGATCGAGATCGAAGGGCTGGTCAAGCGCTTCGGCTCGCACACGGCGGTCGCCGGCCTGGACCTGAAGGTCGAGCCCGGCGAGATCTTCGGCTTCCTCGGCCCCAACGGCGCCGGCAAGACCACGACGGTCAAGTGCATCACCGGCCTGCTCGAGCCCACCGCGGGCCGGATCCGCGTGGCGGGCTTCGACACGGCGACGCAGACCCTCGAGGCCAAGCGCGCGATGGGCCTGGTCCCCGACGAGCCGTTCGTGTACCCGAAGCTCACCGGCGTCGAGTACCTGCGCTTCGTCGGCGAGCTGTACGGCGCGCGGCTCGACGACATGCGCAAGCGCGTCCCGGAGCTGCTCGAGATGTTCGAGCTGACGCCCTGGGGCGGCGAGCTGGTCGAGAGCTACTCGCACGGGATGCGCCAGAAGCTGGTGCTGGCCGGCATCCTGCTCCACGACCCGAAGGTGCTGGTCCTCGACGAGCCGATGGTCGGCCTGGACCCGAAGAGCGCCCGCCTGGTCAAGGACATCTTCCTGAAGCTCGCCGAGCGCGGGACGACCATCTTCATGTGCACGCACGTGCTCGAGATCGCCGAGAAGCTGTGCGACCGCATCGGCATCATGATCGGCGGGAGGATGATCGCCTGCGGCACGGTGGCGGAGCTGGAGGCGCAGGCGAAGACCGGAGGCTCCGACCTGGAAGGCATCTTCCTGAGCCTGACCGGCGGCGCCGAGTACTCCGCGCTCCTGCGCAACCTCTGATGTTCGGCCTGCTGCTGCGCCGGCGCGCGCTCTCCGCGGTCAACGCGGCGCGCAGTCTGACGTCTTACGAGCGGGGCCGGAACTTCGTCTTCGGCCTGGCGGGCCTGGGTCTGCTGTACGCCCTGTACGCGGGCTTCCACCGGCTCCTCGCCTACCTGGCGACCGTCGAGCTCATCGGGAGCCTGCTCGTCTGGAAGCTGACGGCGATGCTGATGCTGATGACCCTGTCGATGACGGGGATGTCGAGCCTGCTCACCTCGCTCACGACCCTGTTCTACTCGTACGACCTGAAGTTCCTGATGAAGGCGCCGCTGAGCCAGCGCGTCGTGTTCCTCGACAAGTCGCTGGAGAGCGCGTTCTTCGCGTCGTGGATGATCGGCCTGGTGCTGGTGCCGTACGTGCTGGCGCTGATGCGGGTGACGGGGCTCGGCTGGCCCTTCTTCGCGGCCTTCGCCGCGTGCCTGCCGCCGTTCCTCCTGCTCGCGGCGTCGGCGGGCATCGCGTTCACCTTGCTCCTGATGTGGGCGTTCCCGTCGTCGCGCACCCGCGACGCCGTGTGGGTGGTCTCCAGCCTGTCGATGTCGGCGATGTACGGCGCGGTGCGCTTCGCCCAGCCCGAGCGCCTGATCCGCCCCGACATGCTCAAGGTCGTCGCCGAGTACCTGCACTTCCTGCAGGCCCCCACGGCGCCGTATCTGCCGTCGTGGTGGATGACGCGCGCGCTCCAGTCCGCGGCCGGAGGGCGCTGGG
The DNA here is from genome assembly GCA_016194625.1 of Elusimicrobiota bacterium. The sequence goes on from JACQBB010000256.1 coordinate 1,523, forward strand.
GCGCGTGGGCGCTGGACGCCGCCGGGCTGTGGGGCGCGTCCCTGGCGGTCTACGCGGGCCTGGTCGCGCTCGCGGGGCGGACGTACTTCACCGGCTACAGCGGCGCGCAGGAGGGGGCCCTGCACCGGCGCAAGCACCCGTTCGAGGTCCTGCCCGAGCAGCGCGTGTTCGGCCCGGGCCGCCTGCCCGTCCTGCTCTGGAAGGAGCGGGTCGCGTTCTTCCGCGACGTGAAGCATTGGTCGCAGATGCTGATGATCGTCGGGCTGGTCTTCGTCTACATGTTCTCGATACGCCGCCTGCCGCACGACCAGCCGGAGTTCTGGAGCCTCATCGCCTTCCTGAACGTGGGGACCGCCGGCTTCGTGATCGCGGCGCTCGGACTGCGCTTCACCTTCCCGGCGATCAGCCTGGAGGGGCGCAGCTGGTGGGTCCTGCGCTCCGCTCCGTTAGGCGTCGAGCAGATCATGCGCTCGAAGTTCGCGTTCTCCGTCTTCCCGACCGTCGCGGTCGCGCTGACCCTGGGCGTGCTGACGACCTCGTTCATCGGCGCCGACCGCTTCACCAGCGCGCTGTCGGTGGGCGCGCTGGTCGTCGTCGGCGTCGCGCTGTGCGCGATGGGCGTGGGCCTGGGCGCGCTGTTCCCGCGCTTCACCGTCGAGAACATCCACCAGATCGAGTCGTCTATGGGCGGGTTCGTGTACATGGCGGCCGCGCTGTTCTACATCGGCGCGACGCTGTCGGTGCTGGCCTGGCCGATGCGCATGCACTTCCTCGTCGCGACCGGGGCGGCGCGCGCGATGGACCGGAGCGCCCTGCTCTACGCGGGGGCCCTCTGGCTCCTGCTCAACCTCGCGGCGGTCGCGGTCCCCTGGACGCTCGGCCGCCGCGCCCTGGAGAGATATGAAGACTAGCCTGCTCGCCGCCCTGGCGTTCCTGTCCGTCCCCGCGTTCGCGGCGCCGTCCGAGCCCGCGCCCAAGCCGGCCGCGCCGCGCCTGGCCGTCGTCATCGACGACTTCGGCCTGACCTATCCGAAGGACCAGCCCGACTCGGACTGGATGGACCTGAAGTTCCCGATCACCTTCGCGGTGATGCCCGTCTCGCCGCGCACGACCAAGGCCGCGGAAGCCGCGAGGGCCGCCGGCCACGAGGTCATCATCCACTACCCGTTCGACAAGTACCAGAAGCTGGAGCTCGCGAAGGACTCGGTCACGCCCGCCGATTGGAAGAGCGTGACGGCCCTGTTCGAGAAGGCGGTGAAGCAGGTGCCCGGCGCCGTCGGCCTGAACAACCACCAGTCCTACCGCGGCACGATGAACCGTCCGATGATGGCCAAGTTCATGCCTCTCATCAAGGAGAAGGGCTGGTACTTCCTCGACTCCCACGTCTCGCCCAAGTCCGTCGCCTACGACGAGGCGCGCAAGGCCGGCGTCCCGGCCGCGGTCAACGGCATCTTCCTGGACGGCGCGCACGAGGCCAAGGCGCGCAAGAAGGCGCCCGAGGTCCTCGAGGCCGCGATCGCGCGGGACGAGAAGGTCTGCGTCCACTGGCTGCGCTACTCGGCGGCCGAGGCGCGCAAGAAGGGGAGCGCGGTCGCCATCGGCCACCACTACTACCACGGGACCTACCGCTGCCTCGTCCACGAGGTGCCCAAGCTCCAGGCGGAGGGAGTGGAGTTCGTCTTCGCGTCGGCCGTCGCGAAGTGAGGGGAAAATCGGTAGCGGCGGTGGGAATCGAACCCACAAGAGGTTGCCCTCGAGCGATTTTGAGTCGCTTGCGTCTGCCAGTTCCGCCACGCCGCCTACCCGTCGATTCTAGCATTTGACGGCGCCCGCCGCCTTCTAGGTCCAAAGGCCCAGGCGGGGCCGCGCGGCGCGCGTATCCTGAGGGCATGAAGACCTTCGCCCCCCGGGTCCTCGGAGCGCTGCTCCTCCTCGCGCTCGCCGTCCCGTCCCGCGCCGCCGGCCGCGCCCCCGCGCGCGACTCCGTCGAGTCCTGGCGCGAGAGCGTCGCCCATCCCGAGTCCTTCTCGCGCCTCGCCGACGGCTCGCTCTCCCGCGACGGCGTCGTGGCCGAGCCTGCGGCGTCCGCGGCGTCCCCGGCGCCCGGCGCGGCCGTCCGTCCGCGCTACACCCTCGGAGCCGACGACTTCCGCCGTTCCGCGGGACCGGTGCCGGTCCTGACGACCGCCGCCGCCTCCGCCGCGACGGCGGACGCCCCGTCCCGCCGGACCGACCCGCTGCCCTGGGCCGCGGCGTTCGGCGTCGCCGGGCTCGTCCTGGTCGCCGTGCTCTCGACCAAGCCCGCGGCGCCCGTCGAGGGCGCCCCCGCTGCGGCGCCCCCGCCCTTCGAAGCTGCCGCTCCCGCCGCGCCCCGGGCGGCGGTCCGGACCCCGCTCCCGACGGTGGAGTCCTATCTCGCCCGCGAGCCGCGCGTCGAGCCGTTCGTGGACGCGCGCATGCCGGTGGCGACCTGGCGCGCGATCGCGTGGCGCGAGCAGCGCCTGATCGAGGGTTGGGACGCCAGCCCCGAGAAGGCGTCCGGCCGCGTCTCGCTCGACGAGTGGATCGACCGCCACGGCGCGGCCTCCGGCGTCGATGGGCCGCTGCTCAAGGCGAAGCTCGCCCGCCCGTCCTGAGCCGCGCCGGGCCCTTGACGCCCGCGACCCGCCGTGATATACTTCGAAAGTCGAAGTATTCGGGTCCCGAAAGAATGAGCGTCGAAGACAAGGCGAAGCGGCTCGTCGACCACCTCCAGACGGTGATGGAGGCGGCCCAGCGCGTCGACGCCAAGAACGCCGCGCTGCGCGAGAAGCTGAGCCGCGGCGAGCTCCGCGTCCTGCGCGTGCTCGGCCGCGAGCGTCACTGCGTGATGGGGCGCCTCGCCGACTCGATCTGCTTGTCGCTGTCCAGCGCGACCGGCATCATCGACGGGCTCATCGAGAAGGGGCTGGCCAAGCGCGAGCGCTCGCCGGAGGACCGGCGCGTCGTCGAGGTGGTGCTGACCGACGCGGGCCGCGCCCTGCACGCGGAGGCGATGGCGGGCCCCGTCGAGTTCGCGCGCGGCCTGCTCAAGGGGCTCAACGGGGACGAGCAGGACGCGCTCGCCGGCCTGTTCCGCAAGATCGCGGACCGCATCGAGTCCGAGAAGCGCGCCGCCTGATTTTTTTTGCCGTCGATATTTCGAAAACCGAAACATCCGCAAGGAGAACGAACATGGAGAACAAGGACGCGGCCGCCCAGGACGCGAAAGACGGCGGGGCGTGCTGCTCGAAGGGGAAGTGCTGCGGCTGCAAGGCGCTCGCGGCGGTCGCGCTGCTCGCCATCGGCGCGGCGGGCGGCTGGTTCGCCGCGCGGCATTGCTGCGCGGTGAAGGACGCTCCGGCGGCCGTCGCGCCGGCGAAGTAGACGGCGCAGGACGCCGGATCGGCGCCCCCGGCCGCACGGCCGGGGGCGCGCTTGCTAGAATCGGAGCGTGACACGCGCGCTCTCCCGC
>JACQBB010000257.1 GCA_016194625.1 Elusimicrobiota bacterium
ACTTCGGCACCGTCGGCACCTACCTGGGCATCGGCTTCTGACCTCCGCCTGAGGGACGCCGCGCCGGGGCCGTCACGGCCCCGGCGCGGTCTGCGCCGGCGCCCGCTCGTCGGGCCGCGTCGAAAAATATCGACCTTCCCGTCTATATATGGAAGCGCACGGGCGGGGATTTTTTGATAGGATTCGCGACACGGCCGTACACGACAACGAGAGCGGAGGCGGGATCAAATGGTGACCGGACTGGTGCTGGTGCGTCTGATGGCGGGCAAAGAGAAGACCGCTTTGTCGCGGATCAAGGAGATCAAGGGCGTCTCCCACGTCACCGCCGTGTTCGGCCGCTGGGACCTCGTGCTCGACATCGAGACCGAGGACGTGACCACCCTCTCGAACGTCGTCGTGCGCGACATCCGCGCCACCCCCGGAGTGCTCTCCACCGAGAGCCTCGTCACCACCTCCATCTAGGAAGTGAGCGAGCCCGTCCTCTCCGTCCGCGGCCTGCGGACGCACTTCGTGACGCCGGAGCGGACCGTCCAGGCGGTCGACGGCATCACCTACGACCTCCACGCGGGCAAAACCCTCGCCATCGTCGGCGAGTCGGGCTCGGGCAAGAGCGTCCACGCGCTGTCCATCCTGGGGCTGCTGCCGATGCCGCCGGCGAAGATCGTCGCCGGCGAGATCCTGTTCCGCGGCAAGGACCTGCTCAAGATGCCCGCCGAGGAGATGCGGCAGGTGCGCGGCAACCGCATCGCGATGATCTTCCAGGAGCCGATGACCAGCCTCAACCCGGTCCTGAAGGTCGGCGAGCAGATCGCCGAAGCCGTGATGCTCCACCAGGGCAAGACGAAGGAGGAGGCCTGGGCGAAGGCCGTCGACCTGCTTAAAAAAGTCGGCATCCCGCATCCCGAGGAGCGGGTCTTCGACTATCCGCACCAGTTCTCCGGCGGCATGCGCCAGCGCGCGATGATCGCCATCGCGCTGTCGTGCGAGCCCGACGTGCTGATCGCCGACGAGCCGACGACCGCGCTCGACGTGACCATCCAGGCGCAGATCCTCGAGCTGATGAAGGACCTCCAGCGCGAGTACCATATGGCGATCATCCTGATCACGCACAACATCGGCGTGGTCGCCGAGATGGCCGACGACGTGGTGGTCATGTACGCCGGCCGTCCCGTCGAGAACGCCCCGGTCGGCGAGCTGTTCAAGGATCCCCGGCACCCGTACACGAAGGGCCTGCTGAACTCGGTCCCGTCCATCTACGAGCGCAAGGAGCGCCTCGAGGCCATCCCCGGACAGCCGCCGGACCTGTCGGCCGGCTTCGCCGGGTGCCCGTTCGCCCCGCGCTGCGCGGACGCGCTGGAGCGCTGCAAGACCGACGACCCGCCCCAGTTCCGGCTGAAGGGGGGACGCATGTCGAACTGCTGGCTCGTCGAGGACGCGTCCGAGGAGCGCTCGCACCGCTTCGAGACCGCCAAAGGAGCCGCGCAGTGAGCGTCACCCCCATACTCGAGGTGCGCGGCCTCAAGAAGCACTTCGCCGCCCGCAAGGGCATGTTCGGCGAGAAGACCACGGTGAAGGCCGTGGACGGCGTCTCGTTCTCGGTGATGCCGCAGGAGAGCTTCGCCGTCGTCGGCGAGTCGCCTCAACCCGCGCATGACGGTCGAGGACATCATCACCGAGCCTTGGGTCATCCACGGCATGCACAAGGACCCGGCCGAGCGCGCGAAGAAGCTCGCCAAGCTCCTCGACGACTGCGGCATCGCCAAGACCTACCTGCCGCGCTACCCGCACGAGTTCTCCGGCGGCCAGCGCCAGCGCGTCGGCATCGCGCGCGCTCTCGCGCTCGACCCGCGCCTGGTCGTGGCCGACGAACCTGTTTCCGCGCTCGATGTCTCCATCCAAGCCCAAATATTGAACCTGCTCAAGGACCTGCAGAGCGAGCGCAAGCTCGCCTACCTGTTCATCTCGCACGACTTCTCCGTGGTGCGCCACCTGTGCGCGCGCATCGCGGTGATGTACCTGGGCCGCGTCGTCGAGACCGCCGACTCCGAGACCCTGTTCAACGACCCGCAGCACCCGTACACCGAGGCCCTGCTCTCCGCCGTGCCGGTCCCCGATCCCTCGATCGAGAAGCGCCGCAAGCGCATCCTGCTGACCGGCGACGTGCCCAGCCCCTTGAAGCCGCCGTCCGGCTGCCGCTTCCATCCGCGCTGCCGGTACATGAAGGAGTCGTGCCGCGTCGACGACCCCGCGCTCGCCGAGGCGCGCGCCGGGCACTTCGCCGCGTGCCCCGTCCTCCCGTTCAAGGACAAGCGGAGCGACGCCGCGCTCGTCGCGCTCTAGAGAGGCCCCACATGAGCCAACACGCCGCCGCCCACAAGCCCTACGTCCCGAACGACGCGCACATGACCGAGTTCACCTGGTCGTCGGTGATCGTCGGCGCGCTGCTCGGCATCGTCTTCGGCGCCTCGTCGCTGTACCTCGTCCTGAAGGTCGGCATGACCGTGTCGGCGTCCATCCCGATCGCGGTGCTCTCGATCACGCTGTTCCGCCTGTTCTCCAACCTGACCGGCGCGCGCCGCGCGACGATCCTCGAGAACAACATGGTCCAGACCGTCGGCTCCGCCGGCGAGTCCATCGCGTTCGGCGTCGGCGTCACGATGCCCGCGCTGATGATCCTGGGCTACGAGATGGAGGTCGCGCGCGTGCTGGTCGTCGCGTCGCTGGGCGGCCTGCTCGGCGTGCTGATGATGATCCCGCTGCGCCGCGCGTTCATCGTCAAGCAGCACGGCAAGCTCTCGTACCCGGAGGGCACCGCGTGCGCGGACGTGCTCATCGTCGGCGAGAAGGGCGGCTCCAGCGCGAAGACCGTGTTCACCGGCTTCGGAATCGCGGCCGTCTACAAGGTCCTGATGAACGGCCTGAAGCTGTGGAACGACACCCCGGAGCGCCTGCTCGGCTTCTTCAAGGGCGCCGCGATCAGCGGCGAGGTCGCGCCGGAGCTCGTCGGCGTCGGCTACATCATCGGCACCCAGATCTCCTGCGTGATGGTCGCCGGCGGCGTGCTGGCGTCGTGGGTGCTGATCCCG
>JACQBB010000258.1 GCA_016194625.1 Elusimicrobiota bacterium
CGTCTCGAGCGGGCCCTTGAGCGCGACCTTCGTGCGGCTGATGGACTCGACGGTGTCGGGCATCACGCCCGAGGCGATCCCGCGCTTGAACACCTCGGCGCCGGCTTTGCGCTCCTCCCACTCGATCGGCACTTCGGCGGCGGCCAGCACGGTCTTCACGGACGCGACGACTTCGGGACCGATGCCGTCGCCTGGAATTAAAGTAACGCGGTGTTTGGAGGGTTTCGGGGACATGGCCCCGCTATTTTACCTAATCCGGCCGCAGCGCCGGGCCCTTCGACGCGGGGACGAACGCCGCCAGCGCCTCGGAGCGCTCGACGGGCATCGGCTGGACCTTCACCTTCAGCGGGTCGCAGCCCAGCGCCGCGGCGAAACGCTTGACCAGCGCCTTGGCGCGCGCGCCGGTCAGCTTGCCGCGGACCTCCTTCGTGTACAGGTCGAAGCGGTAGGTCCCGTCCGGGCGCGGGTCGCCGGCGCGCAGCGCGTCGGCCATCCGGTCCAGGTAGCGCTCGGCGCCGGTCGCGAAGGTCGCCTTGCCGTCGGTGAACACCTCGTCGATGGCCGCCTCCAGGCGCGTCTCCCCGCCGTATTGGCGGCGCGTGAACGACTTGATGTCCACCGGGTCGCTCTCGATGACGAACTCGCGCGCGCCGCGCCGGCCGGTGAAGCGGTAGCGGTAGCGCCGTCCCGCGGCGATCTGCAGGCGGCCGTCGGGCCCCCCGCCGTCCCAGTCCACGCTCTCGCGCAGGACGCCGACGCCCTCGGTGCGCATCGCGATCGCGCCGTCGGCCTCGCGGATCTCGAAGGTCCAGGAGTCGTACAGCGCGCGGATGTTCTCCGGCGACAGCGCCAGGAACGGCGGCTCCGGGAAGGCGGCCGACAGCCGGGACGACTCCGGCGTCACGCGCACCGTCTCCGCCGACGGCCGCGCGCTCCCGCCGCGCCCGAGCTCCAGCGAGCGCAGGACCTCGTCCACCACCGGCCTCGACGCCGCCGGCGGCGGCACCGCCAGCGCGGGACCGGACGCCTTCGCGCGGACCGTGATGTCCTGGGAGATCTCGGTCGCCCCCTTCCGGGGTTCGGCGGCGAGGGCGGCGGCGGCCAGCAGGAGCGCGGGAGCGATCATGACCCGATTCTACTATTCCTTGACTCGCCGCCTGCGCCTTGTTACAAGAGGGTATGAACCGCTCCCTCCTCGCCGCGGCCGTCGCCGCATCGGCGTTCCTGCTCTCCGGCTGCCTGACCGCCATCGCCCCGGAGCGCGCGCGCGGCCAAGGCTCGCGGCAGACCTACAACGCCACGCCCGATGAGGCGCGCGAAGGCATCCACAAGATCTTCGAGAAGTTCGGCCCCGATTACGCCGTGACGGACGAGGGAGACATGGTCGTGGCGCAATACGACAAGATGACCAGCGGGGTCCATGTCGTCATCCGCTACAAAGGGTTCATCTCTCCGTCCGCGGCCTCGGGTCAGACCGACGTCGAGTTCCTCGCCGAGATGAAGTATGCGGGGCCCGAGATCATGCGCAAGACGGAGAACAACTTCCTGGCCTCGCTGGCCGACGCCATCGAGCTCGTCCAGCGGCGCAAAGGCGGCGGCGCGGCCGTGGCGGCGGCGTCCGCGGCTCCCGCGCCGGCGCCTTCCTCGTCCGTCCCCTCCCCGGCGCCCGCCGCCGCGCGCGCCGCGTCCGACGTGGACCGCTTCGGCCGCAAGGCGAAGTCGCCGCGCCCGGACGACTACGCGCTCGTGGTCGGCATCGAGCAGTACCAGCGCGTCCCGAAGGCCGACTACGCCGAGCGCGACGCGCGGACGATGAAGGAGTACCTGCAGGGGCTCGGCGTGCCCGAGGAGAACGTGATCCTGCTCACCGGAGCCGAGGCGACGCGCACGGGCCTGGCGAAGTATCTGGAAGAATGGCTGCCGCGCAACGTCGCCCCGGACTCGCGCGTGTACATCTACTACTCGGGCCACGGCGCGCCCGACCCGAAGGACGGCAGCGCGTACCTGCTGCCGTGGGACGGCGACGCGTCGTTCCTGAAGTCGAGCGCGTATCCCGTCGCGCGGCTGTACGAGTCTCTCGGCGCGCTGAAGGCGAAGGAAGTCGTCGTGATGCTGGACTCCTGCTTTTCCGGCGCGGGCGGCCGCTCGGTCATCGCCGCGGGCGCGCGTCCGCTCGTCACGGTCAAGGACACGGCCGGGGCGGGGCCCAAGCTCACCGTGCTCGCCGCGTCCTCGGGCGACGAGATCACCGGCTCGCTCGACGACCAGGGGCACGGGATGTTCACCTACTACCTGCTCAAGGGCCTCCAGGGCGCCGCGGACCCGTCGGGCTCCGGCCGCGTCACCGTCGGGGACCTGCACGCCTTCGTGAAGAAGTCGGTCGAGCGCGCCGCGCACCGGCAGAACCGCGAGCAGACGCCCCAGCTCAAGACCTCGAGGACCGACCTGACGCTCTACTGAGCGCCGGTCTTCGGCGGTTCCGTGGCCAGCGCGACGGACTCCGCGCCCGAGGCCTTGGCCGCCGCGATCAGGCGCTGGACGGTGCGGTAGGGCACCGCCGAGTCCACGCGCAGGAGCACGATCGAATGCCGGCGCTTCTCGACCTCGGCCTTCAGGTCGGGGACCAGCTTCTCCCACGACGAGTCGGCCGCGCGCACGGAGAGCCGGCCGTCCTTGGCGTAGGTGACCGCGATGGTCAGGTCCTGGTTCGGCTTCTGATGCGCGAACGGCAGGTCCACCGGCAAGGTCGGGTACGAGAGCAGCGGCGCGGTGACGAACAGGATGACGAGCAGGACCAGCGAGATGTCGATCACCGGGATGATGTTGACCTCGGTGACGGGCTCGGCGTCGGTGGTCTGGGCGCGCAGGCGCAGGAGCGCGTATTTGGCCATCAGCGCTTGGGCTCCGGTAGGTTGGGGTCGAAGACCTGCACGAGGGCGACCGACGAGGCGCCCGCGGCCTGCAGCGCCTCGACCGCGGCGACGACGCGGCCGTTGGCCACGTCCAGCTCGGGCGCGAGGAACACCTTCTTGTCGTCGCGCTGCGCGAGCTTGGGCTGGACCCACATCCGCATCTCCTCGTCGGTGGCGAGCAGGCGGCCGTCGAACACGTAGCCCAGCGGCGACAGCCCGACGGCGAACACCGGCTCCGGCGGCTTGGGGTTCAGCGGGTCCTCGCCGGCCTTGGGACCTTTCGCCTCCTCGGCCGCCTTCTTCGCGGCGGCGGCCTGCACTTTGAGCATCGACTGCGCGGCCATCGGCGAGAGGACCAGCAGGATGATCAGAAGGACCAGCGACACGTCGGCCAGCGGCACGACGTTGACGTCGGCGATCGGCGCCGCCTCCTCGTGGCGGACGAAGGGGCTGCTAGACACGCGGCTTCTCCAGGAGCTCGGCCAGCTCGAGCACCCAGAGGTCCGCGGTGTTCAGCCGGTGGCGCGACTCCAGCGTGAAGTAGTTGTAGAGCAGCGCGCTGAACACGGCCAAGCCGATGCCGCAGGCCGTGGCGATCAGCGCCTCGGAGATGCCGGCCGCGACGACCGCGGGCCCGCCCGCGCCGGCGGCCGACAGGTCGTGGAACGCGCGCATGATGCCGAGCACCGTGCCCATCAGCCCGATCAGCGGCGACACGAAGCTCGCGGTGCCGAAAAGCCCCACGCGCCGGTTCAGCGCCATCGAGTAGCGCTGGCGGTGCACCTGGAACACCTCGACTAGCTTCTCGACGCTCGCGCCCTCGGGCGCCAGCACCGCCGCCAGCGCCGCGCCCAGTATGGTCGAGTCGCGCCGCGCCAGCGCGAGCGCGCCCGCCTTGTCCCCCGCCTCCATCCGGTCGCGCACCCGCTCCCACAGCGCCGTCGGCGGCCGCAGCTTGACCCAGTACGCGAACAGCCGCTCCAGCGCCTGCCCGAGCACCACGAAGGACAGCACCAGCAGGATCGGCATCGCGATGCTGATCGACAGCATCTCCGAGAAGCTCATGGGCGCCATGCGCGCTAGTATAGCGGAGCCGGTCCCAACGGACAAGGGTCAGGCCTTAACTTATTTGACTTGTCGCCGAACAAGTCAAATAAGTTAAGGCCTGACCCTTACTTGACCAGGGACTTGTCCTGGGTGAGGGCTTCGAGGCGCTTGCGGGCGGTCTCGAAGGTGGAGGTGCCGCGCGAGGAGCGCTTCATGACCTCGGTGTAGAGCGGGGCGGCGGAGCGGGGCTTGTCCTCGAGCTCGAGCATAAGGGCCAGGCGGAGCAGGCCCGCCAGGCGGGGCGGGTCGTCCTTGGGCTCGGCGTCGAGCAGGCGCTGGTAGGCGGCCTTCGCGGCGGGGGCGTGCTTGAGGCGCTCCTGCAGGCGGCCGAGGGCGTACAGCGCCTTGGTCTTCTCGTCGGGGCCGGAGGCGCGCTCGTAGTCGCGGGCGGCCTCGGCGTCCTCGTGACGCTCCTCGCGCATGCGCGCGGAGGTCCACCACGCCCACGACGCCTTCGCGTGCTTGGGGAACTTCCCGGCGAAGGACTCCCAGGCTCCCGCCGGGTCCTTGCCGGCCTTCGAGAGCGCGAGCGCGCGGTTGTAGGCGGCGTCGGCGGCTTCGGCGTCGTCGCCGGTGACGCGGCCGTAGGCGGCGGCGGCGCCGGCCGCGTCGCCGGACTCATAAAGGAGGGCGCCCAGGCGCATCGTCGCCTCGCGGGCGTGCTTGTCCTGCGGGTGCGCGGCCAGGTAGCGCTTGTAGGCGTCGGCGGCGTCGGCGCGCTCGCCCAGCTGGCGCAGGGCCTCGGCGCGGTAGAAGCGCGCCTCGGCGGTGCGCGGCGAGGACGGGTCGCTCTCGATCTGGCGCTTGAACAGCTCGGACGCGGACGCCCAGTCCCCCCGCTTGTACGCCGCCGTCGCCAGCGACCAGCGGATCTGCGCGACGAGCGGATGGTCCGGGATCTTCGCGGCCAGCTCGGCCAGCTCCGCGTTCTCCTTGTCGCCGGACCACAGCGCGACGAGGAGCAGGCCCTGGACGTCCTTCGTCTTCGGGTCGGCCGGCGGCGCGCCGTTGAGCCAGCGGCGGTACAGCGGGATCGCGTCTCCCCAGCGCTTGGCGTTGTAGTGGACCTGAGCCATCAGCAGCAGCGCCTCGCGGTCGGCGTCCTTCGCCTCCGAGGCGCGGCCCATCTTGCGGTAATGCGAGAGCGCCTCGCCGGTGCGGCCCAGCTCGGTGTCGAGCTGGCCGAGCTGGAGGTGCGCGTCGGCGGCGTAGGCCGAGTCGGGCGCGCGGTCGAGCAGCGCCTCGAACGACTTCACCGCGTCCTCCTTGCGGTCGAGGCGCTTCAGCGCCAGGCCGCGCTCGTAGTAGGCCTGCGCGACGAGCGGGCTGTCCGGGTAGCGCCGCGCGAAGTCCAAGTACGCCTTCGCGGCCTCGTCGTGCCGGCGCGCGCGGGCGAGCGCGTTGGCGCCGGCGAGTGCGAGCGCGTCGCGCAGGCCGTCGAGGCGCCAGCGCGCGGCCTCCGTTCCGGCGCGCACCAGCGCGTCGCGCGCGCGATCGGGCTTGCCCTGGCGGTCCCAGTCGGCGGCGATCGCGGCCAGCGCGTAGGCGCGCACCGGGGACTCCTGGCCGGACGCGGCGACCGCGCGGTACAGCTCGGCGGCGTCGTCCTTGCGGCCCGAGCGCTCGAGCGCGGCGGCGCGCCATACCTGCGCCAGCGCCAGCCAGCGGTCCGTGGACGGCGACGCCGGGTCGGCGGCGGGGACGAGCCTCAGGACGTCGCCTTCGCGGCCGAGCGCGATCAGCGCGCCGCCGGCCAGGTGCAGCGCGCGCGTGCGCAGGCGGCCCGACGCGCGCGCCAGCGGCAGCAGGAACTTGAGCGCGGTGCGCGCCTCGCCGCGGCGCAGGTGCAGCGCGCCCGCGGCCAGTTCGAGCTCCGGGCGCAGCGGGCTGTCGGGATAACGGGCCAGGAAGTCATAGGCCTCGCCGAGCGCCTGGTCGTCGGCGCCCCCGTCCGCCGCGCCGCGCAGGCGCGCGAGCGCCTCGTCCGGCGAGGTCGAGGGCATCGCGGGCACGAACGGCGCGTCGGCGTCCGCGGCGGAGCCGGGGTCGTCGCCGCCGGGGACCGCGTTGAGCAGGCGCCGCGCGCGCTCGGCCCACTCGGTGCCCGGGTAGCGCTCGATCAGCGTGCGCAGCCGGCGGCGCGTGTCGGCGTACTCGCCGATGCGCAGGGACGCTTCGGCCGCGCGGTACATCCGCAGCGGCGGATTCTCGGCGGAGGAGTCGCGGGCGGCGGCGCGAGCGGGCGCCGCCAGGACGGCGAGCAGGACGGCGCAGCCGAGGACGCGCTTCACGGCGACAGTGTAGGGCCGCGCCCGGAGGATGTCAATGACCGCGCGGGGCGGTCACTCGGCCGTGACGAGGACGCGGAGCTTCGGGCGCGCCGCGTCGAACACCGGGTCGGCCCCGATGGTCACGGCGGGCTTGTTCGCGGCCGCGGTCGCGAACTTCAGCTGGGCGGCGGCGCCGCCGGGCGGCAGGTTCTTGGGGCCGCGGTCGGCGCGGACGGTCGCGGCGGCGGCGTCGGGGCCGTCGAGGAAGCTCCAGTCCAGGTACGACGCGTCGGAGACCTCGAGCGGCTGCGGCACCGGGATCGGGTTGTGCACGCCGGGGAGGCGGATCGGGCCGTCGATCGGCGTCGGCGCGGCGGGCAGGGAAGCGCCGGAAGGCAGCGGCAGGGGCTTGATCGGCAGGGACGCGGCGGGAAGCGGAGCGGACAGCGCGGGCGCGGACAGGGTCGGCGCGGAGAGCAGGGCCGGGGCCGCGGCGACGGCGCCCAGGGCGGCGGGCAGAGCGGGCACGACGCGGACCTCGCCGATCGCGGCGGCGTTGGCGCACACGGCGGCGGCGAGGAGGGTCAGGACCGTCGCAAAGGGGTTCTTGAGGGTGATCATGATGATGAGGACACGATACCAGGACGCGGGGCGGCGGGCGCAGGAGGCCGGTCAACCGCCCGGCTTGACGGCGGTCAACTGGTGAAACGGAAGGTGACGCGGCCCCACACCTCGGCGCCGCCGGCGGGCACCGACTCGAAGCGCCACTGACGCAGCGCCTTCAGCGCGCGCTGGTCGATCTCGGGGAAGCCCGAGGTCTTTTGGATCACCGCGCCCGGTTTCACCGAGCCGTCCGGCAGCACGCGGAAGCGCACCGTCACCGTCAGGTCCAGGCCGCGCGTGCCGACCCAGTCCGGGCTGGTCGGGACCGCGCGGCGCAGGACGCGGCGGCTGCCCACCGGGCCGTCGAGCGAGTACGACACGCCCGAGCCGTCGGGGCCGGTCCCCCCGCCCTTCGCCTTCGCGTCGAGCAGGTCGGCGCCGCCGGAGCCGGCGGCGTCGCCGGGATCGGCGGACTCGGCGGTCTCGGCCAGCGCCGCCGCCGCGCCCGCCTTGCGCGCGCCCGCCAGCGCCGCACCGGAGGTCCCGCCCGCGCCGCCCGTCCCGCCTCCCGCGGCGCCGGACGCGTCGCCCGCGCCGGCCGCCAGCGCGGCGGCCGCGCCGGCCTTCGTCGCCGC
>JACQBB010000259.1 GCA_016194625.1 Elusimicrobiota bacterium
CCTGTGGACGCGCGGCCACCCGCCGACCGGCTGGGCGCCGACGCGGCCGGTCATCGACGCCGACGCGCGCGACCTGGCCCGGATGATCGTGCTCGCCGCGAAGGAGACCGGCGCGACGAAGGTCGAGCTGGCCCTGCACTCGTTCGGCACGCTCGTGTTCCAGCGCCTGCTCCAGCTGCGCGCCGAGCCCGAGGTCCGCGCGGCGCTCAAGCTCCTCGCCGGCTCGCGCGTCGTCCTGCTCAACGCGACGACGCACTACCCGGGCTCCGAACGCCGCGCCGGCCGCGAGTTCGAGCAGATGGGCACCGCGACGAAGGCCTTCGTCGGCTGGCTCGACATGATGGACGCGATGGCCTCTCAGATGCGGGCGATCGCGGACCTGAACCCGTGGACCTCGGCGCCGTTCGTCGCCTGGCTGGAGACCTGGAAGCTCCAGCGCTCCCAGACGCTCGCGCTGGCCTCGAAGGGAGCGGCCGACATGATGAAGGCCGACCTCTCCAAGCCGTGGCCCGCCGCGTTCGACTCGATCCGCAAGGGCTTCCTCGCCGCGCTCGCGCGCGACGCGCAGGACCCCGCCTGGCAGGAGTCCCTGCTGCGCCGCTCCAGCGACATGTTCACGCTCGACTTCACGACGCAGGACGCCGCGTTCCTGCGCCGGATGAAGACCCGCGTCGAGCTGATCCACTCCGCGGGCGACCAGCTCTTGAACTGGCAGAGCGCGCTCGCGCTGTTCGAGCGCCTCGGCATCGACGCGCCGTCCGGGCCCGCCCCGGCGGGGACCGAGCTGAGCGACCGCACCGGCCGCTTCCGCGCGACGATCGTGGACTCCGACCACTACTACCCGCAGACCTCGCGCGACGACCTGGCGCGCCGCCTCGACCCGTGAGCACCATCCGCTCCTACGCGTTCAAGGCCGACCTGCCCGTCGCGCCCGTCCTGGAGCGCTCCGAGTCCGCCGACCTGACGACGGGACCCGCGCGCGCCGCCGGCACGCTCGCGGCCGACGCGCTGCACATCGCCCCGCCGAAGGCCTATTGGACGCCGCTGGCCGCGCCGGTGCCGGGGACCCTGTTCCGCGGCACGCTCCCGGACGACCACCACGCCCGCTTCGTCCTGCGCCTGCCGCGCGACTGGAACGGCCGCCTCGTCGTCGCCGCCGCCTCCGGCGTGACGGACGAGGACACCTACGACCTGTGGTTCGCCGACTTCGCGCTGAGCCGCGGCTACGCGTTCGCCGCGACCGACAAGGGCGTGCGCCGCGCGGTGCTCGACGGGACCACGGTGCTGATGCCGATGATCCCCGAGGCCGGCGTGACCCGCTGGCCGTCGCGCCTGGAGGCGCTGGTCCGCCACGCGCGGGCGCTCGCTCAGCAGGCCCGCGGCCGCGCCCCCGCGAAGACCTGAAGGGAAGCTCGAGGACTACGACCTCGACGCGCGTCCCGCGTCCGTCCGCGCCGCGGTGGAGGGCTTCCAGAACACCGGCGACCTGAAGGTCCCCCTCCACTCGGTGTCCGGCGAGCGCGACTACCTGATCTCCTGCGCGGGCCACGCCCGCGCCTACGAGGCGCTCGTGAAGGCGCGCGGCAAGTCCGCGCTGCACCGCATGGAGTACGTCGCCGACGCCTCGCACATCGACACGAACCGGGAGACCTTCCCGTTCGTGGAGCCGCTGATGCCGCGGGCGCACGCGGCCTTCGACGCCCTCGTCGCGCGCGTCGAAGGCGCTCCCGTCCCCGCCGCGCGCTGACGCGTCCGCGCTACTGCGCGGTCCAGCCGCCGTCGACCGTCAGCGCGGCGCCGCGGACCTGGTCGGCCGCGGGCGAGCACAGGAACACGGCGATGCCGCCGATCTGCTCGGGCGTCGCGAACTCGTGGGACGGCTGCTTCTCGGCCAGCAGCTTGGTCTTCGCGTCCTCGACGCTCATCCGGTGGTGCGCGGCCAGCGCGTCGATCTGCTTCTGGACCAGCGGAGTGAGCACCCAGCCGGGGCAGATCGCGTTGCAGGTGACGCCGGTCGCGGCGTTCTCCAGGGCGACGACCTTGGTCAGGCCGACCAGGCCGTGCTTGGCCGCGACGTAGGCGGCCTTGTGGACCGAGGCGACCAGGCCGTGCGCGGACGCCACGTTGATGATGCGCCCCCAGCCGCGCTTCTTCATGCCCGGAAGGGCGGCGCGGATCGTGTGGAAGCTCGACGAGAGGTTGATCGCGAGCACGGCGTCCCACTTCTCGGCCGGGAACTCCTCGACGGGGGCGACGTGCTGGATGCCGGCGTTGTTGACCAGGACGTCCACGCGACCGAAGCGCTTCTCGGCGTCGTGGACGAGCGCGGCGATCTCGGCGGGCTCGGTCATGTCGGCGGGATGGTGCGCGGCGGGCGCGCCCGACAGGCGCGTGAGCCCCTCGCGCAGGGCCTCGATCTCCTTGGCGTCGCCGAAGCCGTTGAGCATCACGGCCGCGCCCTGCGCGGCCAGCGCGCGGGCGATGCCCAGGCCGATGCCGCTCGTCGAGCCCGTCACCACCGCCGTCTTGCCTTTCAACATGGTCGTCTCCTCTCGCCGCGTCTCAGCGCGTCCCGGGCGGGGACGCCAGGCGCAGGCTCATCATCAAAGTCATCGCCGTCGGCCCGTCCTCCGGCGCCGTCGCCGCGCGCTCGCGGCGCCGCCCGCGCGCGTCCGGCTCGTCGTCGGTCCGGCGCCGCCGCGCGGCCCCGGCCGGCGGCGCCGACACGGCCACGTCCACGGCGACCGCGCGCTCCTTCGTGAGCTCGAGGCGGCTCAGCGGCAGGCGGATCTCCCAC
>JACQBB010000023.1 GCA_016194625.1 Elusimicrobiota bacterium
CGATCTTGACCGGCATGCCGTGCGAGCGGTGGTAGGCCATCGTCATCGCCTCGGCGAAGCGCTTGGCCTCGTCGTAGACCCCGCGCGGGCCGATGGGGTTCACGTTGCCCCAGTAGGTCTCCGGCTGCGGGTTCACCTCGGGGTCGCCGTACACCTCGGAGGTGGAGGCGAGCGCGAAGACGGCCTTCTTGTCCTTGGCCAGGCCCAGCGCCTTGTGCGTGCCGAGCGCCCCGACCTTCAGCGTCGGGATCGGCCAGCGCGCGTAGTCCACCGGCGAGGCGGGGCTGGCGAAGTGCATCACCAGGTCGAGCTTGCCCGGGACGTGCAGGTAGTTCGTCACGTCGGCCTTGATGAACGAGAAGCGCGGCTCGCGCATCAGGTGCTCGACGTTCTTCATCGAGCCGGTGAGCAGGTTGTCGACGGCGATCACCTCGCAGCCCTTCGCGAGGTAGTGGTCGCACAGGTGCGAGCCGAGGAACCCCGCGCCGCCGGTGATCAGGACGCGCTTCATCTTACGGGCGGCCCACTCCGGCGTAGTCGAAGCCGGCCTTGCGCGCGGCGTCCGGGTCGAACACGTTGCGCCCGTCGAGGAGGACCGCGGTGCGCATCAGGCGCTTGGCCTTCTTGAGGTCCAGGTCCTTGAAGCGCGGCCACTCGGTGACGACGGCCAGCGCGTCGGCGCCCTTGAGCGCCTCGTACTCGTCCTTGGCGAACTTGACCCCCGCGAACTCGGGCAGGGCCTTCGCGCGCTCCATCGCGACCGGGTCGAACGCCCGCACCTTCACGCCGCGGCTCTTCAGCTGGGCGACCACGTCGATCGACGGCGCGAAGCGCATGTCGTCGGTGTTCGGCTTGAAGGCCAGGCCGAGCATCGCGACCGTCTTGCCCTCGAGGTTCCACAGCTTCTCCTCGATCTTGCGCGCGACCCAGCCCTTCTGGTGCTCGTTGATCTCCTTGACCGCCTTGAGGAGATGGAAGTCGTAGCCCTTCTGCTTGCTGATCCAATAGAACGCCTCGAGGTCCTTCGGGAAGCAGAACCCGCCGAAGCCGATGCCGGAGTTGAGGAACATCGGGCCGATGCGCCGGTCCAGGCCCATGCCCTGCGCGACCATCTTCACGTCGGCGCCGACCTTCTCGCACAGCGCGGACACGGCGTTGATGTAGGAGATCTTGGTCGCCAGGAACGAGTTCGACGCGTGCTTGATCAGCTCCGCGCTCTTCACGTCGGTGACGAGCACCGTGGTCTTGAGCGGGGCGTACACCGCGCGCATCACCGTCTCGGCGCGCTTGGAGGACACCCCCAGCACGACGCGGTCGGGGTGCAGGAAATCCTTCACCGCCGAGCCCTCGCTGAGGAACTCGGGGTTCGAGACCACGTCGTAGGCGGTGCCGGACTTGTTGAAGCGCTGGATCGTGCGCGAGACCCATTCGCCGGTCTCGACCGGCACCGTGGACTTGTCGACGACGACCGTGTACGAGTCCATGTGCTTGGCGACGGTCTCGGCGACGGCCTCGACCGCGGACAGGTCGGCGGAGCCGTCCGGGCGGGGCGGGGTGCCGACCGCGATGAAGACGACCTGCGCGCGGCGGCCCTTGGACTTGAGGCCTTCCTCCACGGAGGAGACGAACGCGAGACGGCCGGAACGGACGACGCGCCGGAACACCTCTTCGAGACCCGGCTCGTGGATCGGGACTTTCCCGGCTTTCAGCGACTTGAGTTTCCTCGGGTCCGAGTCCACGCAGACGACTCGGTGTCCGATGTCGGCCAGGCACGCTCCGGTGACGAGACCGACGTAGCCGGCGCCGACGACGCAAAGATCGAGAGATTCCATAGGTTGCGGGCGCATTCTTCCATATATGACCGACGCTGGACAAGCTCGGCGGCAACGACTATGATGGTGCGGTGAAAAAGGACACGCGCGCGCGCGTCGGCGTCGTCGGGCTCGGCTACGTCGGCCTGCCGTTGGCCGTGGAATTCGCGTCCGCCGGCTTCTCCGTCGTCGGCGTGGAGGCCAGCCCGGTCCGGGCGGCGACGCTGAAGCGCGGCAAGTCCTACATCGGCGACGTCCCGGACGCCCGCGTGCGCTCGCTGGTGCGCTCCGGCCGCCTGACCGTCGTCCCCGACGGCCGGGCGCTCGAGTCCTGCGCCGCGATCGTCATCTGCGTGCAGACCCCGCTGCGCAAGTCGAAAGAGCCCGACCTGAGCGCGGTCGTCGCCGCCTGCGAGGCGGTCGCCCCGCGCCTGCGCGCCGGCCAGCTGGTCGTCCTGGAGAGCACGACCTATCCGGGCACCACCGACGAGGTCGTCCGTCCCATCCTGGAGCGCTCCGGCCTGCGCGCCGGCAGGGATTTCCACCTGGCGTTCTCGCCCGAACGGGTGGACCCCGGCAACGCGAAGTGGCGCATCGCCAACACCCCGAAGGTGATCGGCGGCGTCGACGCCGAGTCCACGAAGCGCGCCTGCGCGCTGTACGGACGCATCGTCGAGCGCGTCGTGCCGGTCTCCAGCGCGAAGGCCGCGGAGCTGGTCAAGCTGCTCGAGAACTCGTTCCGCGCGGTGAACATCGCGCTGGTCAACGAGATGTCGCAGGTCTGCGCGACGCTGGGCCTGGACGTCTGGGAAGTCGTCGGCGCCGCCGCGACCAAGCCGTTCGGCTACATGCCGTTCTGGCCCGGTCCCGGCATCGGCGGCCACTGCATCCCGAAGGACCCCCAACTGCTGACCTGGAAGCTCAAGAAGCTGCACTTCCGCCCGCGCTTCATCGAGTTGGCGACCGTCGTCAACGGCGACATGCCCGCCTACGCCGCCGCGCGCGTCGCGCGGATGCTGGGCAAGGCGGGCGTCCGCCTGGCGGGCGCGCGGGTGCTGGTGCTCGGCGTCGCCTACAAGCCGGGCGTGTCGGACTACCGCGAGTCCCCGGCGCTCGACGTGATGCACCTGCTCGCCGAGAAGGGCGTGAAGGTGTCGTACCACGACGCGTTCGTGCCCAAGGCCGTGGCGGGCCGCCGCGTCTGGCGCGGCCGTCCGCTCACCGACGCCGCCCTGAAGAGCGCGGACCTGGTCGCCGTGCTCACCGCGCATCCCGGCGTGGATTACGCGCGGGTGTGCCGCCTGGCCTGGCGGGTGTTCGACGCGCGCAACGCCACCGCGGGCCTTGCGGGGCGCGTCGAAAGGCTCTAAACTCCGGTCATGGCCGACGATTCCTCGACCCCCGGGCCCGGAGCCTCGAACCTCGAGCGCCAATGCCTCGAGGCGCTGAAGGCCATCGGCAAGGCGCTCGGCCAGATGGCGCTGTACAAGATCGGCCATCCCGCGGTCGCCGCGACGATCTCCGCCGCCCGCGAGAACCTGGACGCCGCGCTCGCGTTGGCGCCGGAGCTGGTCGTCAGCCTGGACCACCAGAAGCTGATCGCCAACGGCCGCGTGATCGGCACGACCAGCCAGCTGCCGAACGCGATCGTCAACTTCTACAACCGCTTCAAGCTCACCAGCATCACCTTCCGCGCCGGGCTCACCCAGGAGGAGCTGTCGGCGTTCTGCGAGCTCGCCTCGCTGCGGCCCGACGCGACGGCGGCCGCCGACCCGAAGGCGTTCCTGAACGAGCGCGGCGTGACGCGGCTCAGCCTCAACGAGGCCCGCTACCTGAAGGCCGGCGAGGAGCGCGGCGGGGGCGCGGGCGGCGAGGGCGCGGGGGCCGGCGAAGGCGCGGGCGCGGGCGCGGAGGGCGAGGCCGCCGGCGGAACGGGAGCGGGCGCGGGAGCCGGCGCCGGCGCCGGAGCGGGCGGCGGCTCGGCCGAGGACGAGATCCGCGCGATCAACGACGCGATCTCCTCGGGCTCGCTCGAGCGCACGATGGCCGCGCTCATCGAGAAGGCGGTCCCCGACCCGGTCCTGCGCGCGAAGGTGATGGCGCAGGTGATGAAGCTCCTCGAGGCCGACATCGCCCGCCGCGTCGAGGAGGTCACGCTCCCGCTGAAGCGCGAGAAGAAGGCCGTCGAGAACGAGGCCGCGCGCTCGACCAGCGTCATCTCGAACATGGTCGACGGCGTCGTGGTCGTCGACGACCAGGGCAAGATCCTGATGATGAACCCGGCCGCCGAGCAGATCTACGGCGAGACGCTGGCGGCCAACGCGGGCAAACCGATCACCGAGAAGGCCGGCGAGAAGTTCGTCGTCACGCTCGCCTCCGAGCTGCAGACGCCCGCCGACCGCGACATCGACAAGACGGTCAAGAGCGCCGGCGCCGACGACACCAAGAAGACGCTGCGCGACTCCAGCGCCGTGGTCAAGACCGAGGAAGGCAAGGTCGTCGGCATGGTCACCGCGCTGTCGGACGCGACCAAGCACCAGCAGCTGCAGAAGATGCAGCGCGATTTCGTCGCCCACGTGACGCACGAGCTGCGCGCGCCGCTGTCGTCGATCCGCGCCGCGCTCGAGATCGTCCAGAGCGAGTACGGCGCCAACATGGAGAGCGAGGAGGCCCGGATGCTGGGCACCGCGCTCAAGAACTCCGACCGCCTCGCGGAGATGATCAACGGCATCCTGGACTTCTCCAAGATCGAGTCCGGCCAGATGACGGTGTACCCGAAGCCCGTCCAGCCCGAGAAGATCGCCAAGGAGGCCGTCGACAGCCTCCAGCCGTGGGCGCAGAAGAAGCGCATCGACCTGTCGCTCGTCGACCCGGGCGGCCTGCCGCTCGTGGACTCCGACGCGCCGCGCACGGTGCAGGTCATCGTCAACCTGCTGTCGAACGCGATCAAGTTCACCCCCGCCGGCGGGAAGATCGCGGTGACGCTCGCGCGCCGCACCGAGGGCGCCGCGGCGTTCGTCGAGTACTCGGTCAAGGACACCGGTCCCGGCATCCCGAAGGCGGAGCAGCAGCGCGTCTTCGAGAAGTTCGCGCAGATCTCCGCGGGCGAATCGCACGTCGGCGGCACGGGCCTCGGCCTGTCGATCGCCAAGGCGCTGGTCCACCTCCAGAAGGGCCGGATGTGGATCGAGAGCGAGGAAGGCCAGGGCGCGGACTTCAAGTTCACCCTCCCCGTCTACTCGGCGCAGTCGGTCGAGGCCAGCGTCGTCCGCACGAAGGCGGTCGTCGTCGACGACCGTCCGTGGTGGAAGAAGATGCTGGGCGTCAAGTAGCGCGCCCCGCGCGCGTGAACGCGTAGCCGGCCGCGTCCGCCGCCCCCGCCCGTCTCAGCGCCAGCGCGCACTCCTCCAGCGTGGTCGCGGTCGCGCACACGTCGTCGATCAGAAGCAGGCGCCGCCCGGCGCACGACTCCGCGGCCCCGGCGCGCGCGGCGAACGCGCCGGCGAGCCCGGCCCGGCGGCGCTCCCGTCCCAGGCCCCACGACGGCGAGGCCGCGCGCCGGCGTTCCAGCGCGTCGAGCAGGGGCAGGCCCGTCGCCGCGGCGACCTCGCGCGCGAGCAGCTCGGCCTGGTTGTAGCCGCGCTCGCGCCGCCGCGCGGGGTGCAGCGGCACCGGGACGACGGCGTCGAAGCCGGACAGCTCGGGCCGCCGCGGCAGGTCCGCCGCCATCAGCCGGCCGGCCTCGCGCGCGGCGCCGCGCAGGCCGCGGAACTTGAACGCGTGCACCAGCGCCGCGGCGGGCCCCCGGTGCGCCGCCCGCGCCCGGACCAGGCGGCAGGCGAACAGGCGCCCCGCGCAGGCGCCGCAGAAGTCCCGCCGCGCGCCGAGCGCCGCGCCGCAGCGGACGCACGCCGGGTCCGGCGGGGCGGGCAGGGCGGCGGCGCAGGCCGGGCACAGCGGGCCCGCGTCCCGGAGCGGCATGTCGCTCCGGCACGCGACGCACGCCCGCGGCAGCAGGACGTGGAGGACGGTCTCGACCCAAGGCCCCATGCCTTCTTACGGACTGGGGGCGCGGAAAGTTCCGTCCGCCGCGGGAGGTAAGCGGCGTCATGGTCGCGTCGGGCTGGTGGCGCTACCGCACCTCCGAGGCGGACATCCTCCAGAAGATGGACCACTACTACCTCGACCTGACGGTCCCGGGGCGCGAGGAGTACCTGCTCGACAGCGACGAGGTGTTCGAGGTGCCGTACATGGCCTCGAAGCTGTCGGTCTCGGCGGTGCCGACGCGCATCCTCGACGCGAAGGACCGCCTGATCGCGGAGTTCTCGGTCGAGAAAGGACAGTTCGTGCGCTCGCCGGACGACCTGCCGGCCTACCTCAAGAAGGCCATCGTCGCCAGCGAGGACGCGCACTTCTACGCGCACCACGGGATCGACTGGCGCGCGACCGCGCGCGCGGTCGCGGTCACGCTGCTGCGCGTGCGCCGCCAGCAGGGCGGCAGCACGCTGACGCAGCAGCTGGCCAAGCAGATGTTCACCACGCGCAAGAAGACGGTCGGCCGCAAGATCTTCGAGTTCTTCTGCGCGCGCAAGCTCGAGGAGAAGTTCACCAAGGACCAGATCCTGCTGATGTACTTCAACCTGGCCTACTTCGGCCACGGCTGCTTCGGCGTGGAGTC
>JACQBB010000200.1 GCA_016194625.1 Elusimicrobiota bacterium
GAGGCGCGCAGGGCGCGCTTGTACATCTTCAGGCGCTCGGTCTCGCCGGGCAGGTAGCTCTCCGGGATGTAGGCGGGCAGGCGCAGGTCGATGGACACGACGCGGTCGTCCTCGGCGGCGCGGCCGCGCAGGCGGTTCACCTCGGACTCCAGGATCTGCGAGTAGTAGTCGGCGCCGACGGCGTTCATGAAACCGTGCTGTTTGGCGCCGAGCAGGTCGCCGGCGCCGCGGATCTCCAGGTCGCGCATGGCGAGCTTGATGCCGGCGCCCAGCGCGCCGAACTCCTTGAGCGCATCTAATCGCTTGCGCGTGTCCTCGGGCAGGTCCTTCAGTTCGGCGTCCGGCGGGTGGAACAGGTAGCAGTAGGCGCGCGAGCGCTCGCGGCCGACGCGGCCGCGCAGCTGATACAGCTGGGCCAGGCCGAAGTCCTGGGCGTCTTCCACCAGGAGCGTGTTCACGCTCGGGATGTCCAGGCCCGACTCGATGATGGTGGAGGCCACCAGCACGTCGGACTTGCGCTGGGCGAAGTCCCACATCGCTTTTTCGATGTCGTGCGCCTTCATCTGGCCGTGGACCATCGCCACGCGCGCGCCGCCGGACAGCCGCGCGATGCCGTCCAGCGCCTCCTTCATCGTGCGCACGCGGTTGTGCACGTAATAGACCTGGCCGCCGCGGGCCAATTCCTCGGCGATGGCCGTGGAGACCACGCGCTCGTCCCACGGGCCCACGCGCGTGACGATCGGCTGGCGGCCCGTGGGCGCCGTCTGGATCAAGGAGATGCCGCGCAGGCCGGTGAGCGCCTGGTGCAGGGAGCGCGGGATCGGCGTGGCCGACAGCGACAGGATGTCGGCGTTCACGCGGACTTTTTTGAGCTTCTCCTTGTCGGCGACGCCGAAGCGGTGTTCTTCATCCACGACCACCAGGCCCAGGTCGTGGTAGCGCACGTCCTTCTGCAGGAGGCGCGCGGTGCCGATCACGCAGTCGAGCTTGCCGCTGCGCAGGTCTTCCAGGATGGCCTTCTGCTCCCCCTTGGACTGGAAGCGCGTCATCAGCGCCAGCTTGACGGGGAAGCCCGCCATGCGCCGCGAGAAGGTGCGGTAGTGCTGGTCGGCCATCACCGTCGTCGGCGCCAGCACCACGCACTGCTTCAGGCCCATCACGCACTTGAAGGCCGCGCGCATCGCGACCTCGGTCTTGCCGAAGCCCACGTCGCCCACCACCAGCCGGTCCATCGGCTTGGGCGTCATCATGTCGTTCAGCGTCTCGGCGATGGCGCGCGCCTGGTCTTCCGTCAGGTCGAACGGGAAGGAGTCCGCGAACTCGCGCTCGATTTCCCCCTCCGGGGGAAATGCGTATCCGCTAGAAGCCGCGCGCTTGGCCTGGAGCTTGAGAAGCTCCTCGGCCAGTTCGCGCACGCCCTCGGCGACCTGGCGCTTGACCTCTTCCCAAGTGCGCGTGTCCAGGCTGGACAGGCGCGGGCGCTTGCCCTCCACGCCCGAGTATTTTTGAATGCGGTCGAACTCGGTCAGCGGCACGTACAGCCGGTCGGAGCCGCGGTACTCCAGCTTCACGCAGTCCTGCGCGCCGTGGCCCGGCACCGACACCGGCTCCATGCCCGCGTAGCGCGCGACCCCGTGCTCCTGATGGACCACGTAGTCGCCGTTCTTGAGCTCCCGCCAGCGCAAGGTCTGCGCGCCCTTCGCGGCGAAGCGCTTCCAGCGCCCGACCCCGCGCCAGTCGCGCTCGAAGATCTGGCTGGTCGCGTGGACCACCAGCCCCTCGGCGTCCAGCCGGAAGCCCTCGCGCAGGGGGCCGATCATGAACTGCACCGCGCCGTGCGGCAGCTCCTCGGCGAGCAGTTCCTGCAGGCGCGCGTCTTCGCCGTGGTTCAGGCTGAAGAGATGGACTTTGCGTCCCGCCTCGAAGTCGGTCCTCATCGAGGCCCAGGCGTTCTTCGGGTCTCCGCCATAGGGTCCGACCGGCCGCGCGCCGAAGTCCGCGTCGTCGCCCGTGCCGGCCAAGCCGCCCAAAGTCATCGCGGTCACGCCGTCCGGGACCCCGACCTCCAAGCCTTCCGTGACGAGCCACAGAGCGTCCTCGACCAGCCAATCCTTCACCCGCCCGCCGAGCTGAGGCTCCTCCGCCGGCGTCGCCACCACCGCCTGAGCCACGACCGCGGCCGGCTCCTGGCTGATCGGGTCGAACGGGCGGATCGAGGCGATGCGGTCCTCGTCGTAGAGGACGCGGTAGGCCACCGCGGGCTCGAGCGCGTGGAAGTCCAGGATGGCGCCGCGCACCGCGAACTCGCCCGGGCTCTCGACGAAGTCCACGCGCTGGTAGCCGGCCGCGGCCAGCGCCGCGACGGCCGAGTCGCGCGGCGAGCGGTCGCCGGCGCGGAAGCGCACCGTGCGCGCCGAGAAGTCGGCGCGGCCGGGGGCCGCCGCGTCCAGCCCCTCGGGCGTGGCCAGCGCCAGGCGCGCGCCCGCGCGCAGCAGCTCGAGCGAGGCCAGGCGCTCGCGCGCGTCGTCCTCGAACATCGCGACCGGCAGCGCCGCTCCGCCGAACAGGGGGCCGAGCGCCTTCACCGCGTCGGCGGCGTCCTCGACGGCGTCGGCGTCGGGCAGGACCAGCACGAGGACGCCCTTCGGCGCCGGCAAGCCCGGGACGGGGACGCCGGACAGGAGCCGGCGGGCCAGCATCGCGCGCGCCCCGGAGCCGGGCGCGCCGACGACGCGCTTCATCGCGCCGTGGCTTGGGCCGCGAGGTCGCGCACGAACGGCTCGCGGCGGGCGGGGTCGCCGCACAGGCCGGCGACGCGCTTGCCGGCCGACTCGCCCTCGCGGGCGAAGAACGCTTCTAGGAGCACGCCGCCGCCCTGCGCGCGCGCGTGCGCGGCCACGGGAGAGCCGCAGCCGCCGCCCACGCGGGCCAGGAACTCGCGCTCGAACTCCACGCACAGGCGCGTGGGGGCGTGGTCCAGCGCGCCGACGGTCTTCAGTATGTCCTTGCGGTCCGCGCGCGCTTCCAGCGCCAGCGAGCCCTGCGCGGGCGAGGGCAGCATCACCGACGGGTCGAGCGGCTCGCGCGGCACGTCCGAGCGGCCCAGGCGGTTGAGGCCCGCCGCGGCCAGGATCATCGCGTCGAATTCCCCGTCCTTGAGCTTGCGCACGCGCGTGTCCACGTTGCCGCGCAGGGGCACGACCTCGACCCCGGGGAACGCGGCCTTGATCATCAGCGAGCGGCGCAGGGAGGAGGTGGCGACCTTCATGCCGGGCTTGAGGCCCGCCCAGGTCAGGCCGGGGCGCGCGACGAACACGTCGCGCGGGTCCTCGCGCTTCGGATACGCCGCCACCACCAGGCCCGGGGCCAGCACGGCCGGAAGGTCCTTGGCGCTGTGCGCCGCGAAATCGATGGTCCCGTCGAGCAGGGCCTGCTCGATCTCCTTGACCCACAGGCCCTTGGCGCCCTGCGGGAGCGTCTTGGCGACCTCGGGCGGCGGCGCGCCGAACAGGTCGCCGCTGGTCTTGACCACCACCGTCTCGACCTTCAGCCCCGGGATCAGGCCTTCCAGCTCCCGCGCCGCCATTCCCGACTGCGCGAGCGCCAGCGGGGAGCCGCGGGTGCCCATCTTCAGAGTCGCCATGCGACCATTCTACTCTTTTCCCCTTGAAAGTCCGAGCCCCCGGGGCTACAGTGGGGTCAGCGGAGAACCCCATGCGCGCCCTCGCCCTCGCCGCCCTCCTCGCCGCCCCCGCCGCCGCCGCGTCGCCGTCCTGCCCGCCGCCGGGCTCCGGCGGCCAGTCCACGAACTGGGGCAAGGACTTCGACGCGTACGTCGAGGAGGCCTTCGGCGTCGTGAGGCCCGCGGCCGGCGTGGACCAGGACGTGATCCTCATCGCCGTCAACAAGCTCCGCCCCCAGAACCGCTCCCTGCGCATGGTCAACGGCACGCCGCTCGGCGCGGTCCCCAAGGGCACCGAGGGCCTGGCCGCCGACGGCGTGTTCTACACCTTCGGCGTGTTCGAGCTGGCCTGCGACCAGGCCCAGCTCGGCTTCTTCATGGCGCACGAGATGCGCCACCTGAAGCGCGGCCCCGACGGCAAGAACCACTTCGACCGCGTCAACGACTGCGTCAACGGCCTGTGGCGCGCGTGGAAGGCGGGGACCGACCTGTCCGCCTATCCCGACCAGCCCGCCGCCGAGGCCGCGTTCCGCAAGGCGAAGGAGGGCGACATCGCGGCGCGCTGCGTGCGGCCCGTCGAGGACGAGGCCGACGCCTTCGCCTTCGACCTGGCGCCGAAGCTGCCGTGGAAGGTCGCCGACGCGCGCGACCCGGGCCGCGACGCGCGCGTGCAGGCCTTCAAGAACGCCGAGCGCTGGCTCGACGCGCTGGGCGAGAGGCAGGACGACCCCGGCCACGGCACCGCCGCGGACCGGGCCGCGAAGGCGTACGGCAAGGCCCTCGTCGAGTCGCTCGCGCGGCAGAAGACCGCCGAGGAGAAGGCGCTGCGGAGCCTGCCGCGCTGACGGGCCGCGCGGCCTTTGCTACACTAGGCCGCGATGAGCGCCCCCCGCGACCTGAAGTGGGTCGAGATCGACCTGTCCGCCCTGGCGCACAACGCCGCCTGGGTCGCGTCGCGCCTGGACGGCGCCGCGCTGATGGCCGTCGTGAAGGCCGACGGGTACGGCCACGGCGCGCCGGCCGTCGCCCGCGTCGCGCTGAAGGCGGGCGCGTCCTGCCTGGGCGTGCGCGACCTGTCCGAGGCCGCCGAGCTGCGCCGCGCGGGCGTCAAGGCGCCGATCCATCTTCTGTTCCCGATCCTGCCGGAGCAGGCGCCCGAGGCGGTCCGCCTCGGCGTCTCCGTCACCGTCGACGACGCCGCGCAGGCGCGCGCGCTGGACGCCGCCGCGCGCGGCCGCCGCGTCGAGGTGCACGTGGACGTGGACGCCGGGCTCGGGCGCTGGGGCGTCGCGCCGCGCGCCCTGCCCGCGCTGTGGTCCGCGCTGGGCCGGCTGCGCAAGGTCCGCGTCGCCGGCCTGTCCACCCACATCGACTACGTCCCCGGCAAGAACGCGGTCGAGGCCGAGGAGAAGCTGACCGCGTTCAAGAAGCTCTCCGCGCCGTACAAGAAGAAGGACCCGGCCCTGCTCGTCCACGCGGCGAACTCCTCGGTGTTCATGGACTTCCCCCACCACCGCTTCGACATGGCCTGCGTCGGCAACCTGCTCTACGGGATCAACCCGTCGGGCCGCGCGGCGCCGCTGAAGAACCCGTGGAAGTTCTCGGCGCGCGTCCTGTCCGTGCGCGAGGTCCGCAAGGGCCA
>JACQBB010000024.1 GCA_016194625.1 Elusimicrobiota bacterium
ATCGTGGTCAGGGAGGTCAAAAGGCTCGAGACGGTCACCATCGAGAGCGTCATCAGGAACATCATGGCGGACAGCTTCCAAAGAAGCAGGACGCCGATCAGCTCGATGCCCGAGATGTAGGTCAGCAGGCGGAAGAAGCCGTAGTGGAGGCCGTAGAGGAGCGCGAACCCGGCCGCGCCGAAGGCGGAGTTGCGGACCCACTCGTAGGGCGTGTACGCGCCCAAGGTGTTGGCGAAGGACCGCCCGCGGCGGCGCAGGAGCAGGGCCAGCATTACAGGTAGCGCAGGAGCGTGGAGTACTCGGCGCCGCCGGTCAGGCTCAGGAAGATGCCCTCCTGGTCCGAGCCGCCCTTGCTCTTGGCCTGCGCCTCCAGCTCGGCCACCGTGCCGCAGGCGATCATCTTGCCGCCGATCATGATGCCGATGCGGTCGCACAGCTTCTCGGCGATCTCCAGCACGTGCGTGCACATGAAGATGGTCGTGCCGCGCTCGGCCAGCTTCAGGAAGATGTCCTTGACCAGCCGTCCGCTCTTGGGGTCCAGGCCGACCATCGGCTCGTCGAGAACGAGGACCTTCGGGTCGTGGAGCAGGATGCCGGCGAGCACCAGCTTCTGCCTCATCCCGTGCGAGTAGCTCTCGACCAGTTCCCCGCCCCAGGGCGTCAGCTCGAACATCTCGAGGAGCTCCGGGATGCGCTTGCGCATGTCGTCGAGCCGGGCGCCGTACAGCTCGCCGACGAAGCGCAGGTACTCGACGCCGGTGAGCTTGGGGTACACGAACGGCTCGTCGGGGACCAGGCCCATCGCGCGCTTGGCCTCGATCGTCCGCTCGGCCACGTCGAAGCCGGCGACGCGGATCCGCCCCGCGGTGGGCTTGAGCAGTCCGGTGATGCACTTGACCGTCGTGGTCTTGCCGGCGCCGTTGGGGCCGAGGAAGCCGAAGATCTCGCCGGGCGCGACCGTCAAGTCCAGGCCGGCGACCGCCGTGTGCGAGCCGAAGCGCTTGACCAGCCCTTCGATCTCGATCACGGCCCTACGCCGCGACGGGGCGGCGGTTCTTGAGCAGGTCCTCGGCCCGCGGCACGCTCATGCGGTCGAGCAGGTCGTGGAAGCGCTCGTCGATGCGGTCGCGGTCCAGGTCCTCGATGTTCTTGGTCGAGAAGTCCTCGACGTTGAACGAGGCCATGATGGTGCCGTAGGCCATCGCGCGCTTCAGGTGGCCGACGTCGTCGTACACGCCGGCGGAGGCCAGGTAGCCGAGGAAGCCGCCCGCGAAGGTGTCGCCGGCGCCCGTCGGGTCCTTGATCTCGGCCAGAGGGAACGGCGGGAAGATGTAGAAGCGCGAGCCGACCTTCATCAGCGCGCCGTGCTCGCCCTTCTTGATGACGACGACCGACGGGCCCCACGAGGCGATGACCTCGGCCGCCTGGAGCGGGTTCGGGCGCTTGGCGAGCTTCTCGGCCTCCTCCTCGTTGGAGAAGAAGATGTCCACCTTGGACAACAATTCCTTCAGAGCCTCGGGCTTGGAGTCGATCCAGAAGTTCATCGTGTCGCAGGCGACCAGCGCGGGCTCCTTCATCTGCGCCAGGACCTCGCTCTGCAGCTCGGGGTCGATGTTGGCCAGGAAGACGACCGGCGCCTTGCGGTGCGCCTCGTCGAGCTTCGGCCGGAAGTCCTTGAACACGTTCAGGTGCGTCGCCAGCGTCTTGGCCACGTTGGCGTCCTTGCCGTACTTGCCCGACCAGCGGAAGGTCTTGCCCTTCGCGGTCTTCAGGCCCGAGCAGTCGATGCCGCGGTCGCAGAGGAGGGTCTTGTGCGCGCGCGGGAAGTCCTCGCCGACCACGCCGACGAGCTGGACCGGCGCGAAGTAGCGCGCCGCGAGCGAGAAGTAGGTGGCCGAGCCGCCCAGGCCGTCTTCGATGGAGCCGGCGACGGTCTTGACGGTGTCGAGCGCGACGGAGCCGACGACGAGGATGGGGTTCACGCGGGAGTCTCCTGGCGGGAAGGCGTCAGACGCCTTTCTCGAAAGTGTCGAGCAGGTTCTGGATCTCGACGGTCGTCTGCATCTGCCGCAGGCAGTGGTTGACCAGGTTCAGGGCGCCCTGCTGCTGGACGCGCAGCGCGAACTGGTCCTTCTCCTTGTCGAAGCCCTTGTCGGAGCCCTTGTTCATCTGCGCGTACATCCAGCGCAGCTCGGACGGCGGGACCTTCGCGACGCGGTAGAAGAGGCTCTTGAGGCGGGTGGTCTTGATCGCCTTGCGGCGCTCGCGCTCGTACTCCTGCGGGGTCTGCTTGAAGGTGGCGCGCACGGCCTGGAAGTAGGCGTCCTGGTCGAACTGTCCGCCGCGGACGAACGCCGGCGTCGCCCGGATGTCGCGCGACAGCTCCTCGTCGGTGACGATCAGGCCGAGCTCGTCGGCCTTGATCGCCAGGAGCTCGTCGACCATCATGTTGTTGAGCATCTCGCGCTTGAGCTGGAGCAGCTTCGCGTCGTCCAGGTCGGTCCCCTTCTCGCGGAGGTTCTCCGCGTACAGGTCGACGCGGGTCATCAGCTCCTGATAGGTGATCTTCGCCTTGCCGACGCGGGCGACGACGCCCTGCATGTCGCGGTTGGTGAACCAATAGCCGCCGAAGCCGACGAACATGCCGCCGAAGAAGACGGACAGGGTCGCGGCGAAGATGGACTTCTGGTGGCGGCGCAGGAACGAGATCATGGTGTGGTCCTCAGGTGACGGGTTCGGCGGGGTTCTCCGCCTCGGAGTCGGTCTTCCCGCGGCGGCGGCGCGGCTTGTCGGCGGAGTCGCCCATCGCGCAGGCGCCGTCGAGAT
>JACQBB010000217.1 GCA_016194625.1 Elusimicrobiota bacterium
GGCGCGATGACGCCGTAGGTGAGCTGGGTCAGCTTGCCCAGCGCGCCGATGGGCGTGATCGAGGTCAGGCCGGTCGCGTTGACCGCGATGAGCGTGAAGACGAACACCATCGGCACCGCCAGCAGGCCGAGCCACCAATGCACCCCGAAGAACGCGTTGCCGGCCCACACCGTCAGCAGGCCGACGATCGGGATGCCGACGACGGACACCCACATCGGCAGTTCGATGTCCTTGAGCACGTCGCCGTCGGAGCCCTTCTTGCCGAGCATGCCCTTGAACGCGTCGATGATCATCTGCGGCTTGGACAGGAACGAGTACACAGACGAGGTGGTCATCATCGCCACGCCGCCCCACAGCGCCCACATGGTGATGTTCTTGAAGCCGCCGGCGGCGGGGATGACGCCGTTCGAGATCATGATGGGCGCCAGGATGCAGTAGTTGATCAGCGCGCCCAGCATCAGCGACGACGCCGTCTTGGTGCCCATCAGGCCGCCGGTGGCCATCATCACGATGGAGGAGTCCCACTGGATGGTCAGCTTGTTGAGCGGGGTGCCCAGGATGGAGGGCGAGAACCACTTATAGACGATGTCGTCCCAGTGCTCGGGCAGTTGCAGGAACCCGAGCTTGATCGAGCCCATCACCTTCTCGTTGCCCATCGTCTCGACCAGCGCGGAGAGCGCGGCGCCTCCGCCCAGGAGCTTGGCCTTGAAGATGCCTTCCTTGCCCTCGCCGGTGTGGAGGTTGTCCATCACGATGCCGGCGGCGTAGCCCTCGGGGAAGGGCTGCTGCTCGTCGTTGATGAAGCGCTTCTTGAGCGGGAAGGCGAACAGCACGCCCAGCACGCCCAGCACGATCAGCCAGATCATGGTCTGGTGCGGGGGGATGATCTTGCCGGTGATGGACATGTACGCGGCCACGGAGGAGATCAGCGGGCCGGTCATGTAGCCGGCGCTGGTGGCGATGGACTGCATCGCGTTGTTCTCCAGCACCGTCATCTCGTCGCCCAGGCCGATCTTGGCGAGCGTCTTGAACATCGCGAAGGAGAGGATGACCGAGGTGATGCCCACGCCCAGCGTCCAGCCGGTGCGGATGCCGACGTACAGGTTCGTCAGGCACAGGATGCCGCCCAGGGCCATGCCGGTCAGGGCGGAGCGCAGGGTCAGCTGGGGCATGTCGCCCTTGTAGACGTTCTTCAGCCACCACTCGTCCTTCTGCTTCAGCGTCCACGAGTGGATCTGCTCCTGCGTCAGTTCCTGGATGGCCATCGGTCTTCGCTCTCCTTGAGGGACGGGTCCCGCAGAGTTTACATCATCCCAGGACGCGTTCTGGAGGGGCGGCGCGCGTCAGCGCTCGGCGTCCAGCAGGCGGTTCAGCTCCGCCGTTCCGGCCGCGACCGCGGCGTCGAAATCCTTGGGCAAGAGGGCGGGCGCTCCCGGAGCGAGGTCCACCTCGTACTGGGCGCCGAAGTCCCAGCTGGGGCCCGGGCGCCGGAGCGGGCGGAAGTCGGTCACGTCCTCGGCGATGGTCACGCTCAGCGCGCGGCAGGGCGTGCGGGTGTCCCGCAGGTAGGTCATCCCCAGCAGGCCGCGCAGGCGGGTCCGCGTCCCGCGCGCGTCGGCGACGGTCTCCAGGTAGAAGACCGAGTACGGGAAGACGTTGCCGGTCAGGGCGAAATGTCCGTTGACCTCGAACTTGCGGACGTTCGAGACCTTGAGGCGGCATTCGGGGTTCTCGCCGACGAGGTTCCCCGCCTCCAGGCGGTAGCGCATCCCGTCGAACGCGGCGCGCGCGGGCGCCGCGGAGACGGAGAG
Source organism: Elusimicrobiota bacterium (assembly GCA_016194625.1). The sequence continues at coordinate 1,812 of JACQBB010000217.1, forward strand.
CAGGAGGACGAGGAGGGCCGTCCTCACTCGCCGTCTTGGCCGTCGAAGCCGTGCGCCGCGGAGGTCTCCTCGGTGGTGCGCTTGGCGTCCAGGACGACCTTCACGGTCTTCGGGTCGGAGTCGCCGCGGACGTAGGAGACCTCGAGCGCGTCGCCCGGCTTGGACTGCGCCAGCATCCCCGCGATCGCGCGCGCGGACTCCTTGCCGCCGTCCATCTGGAGCGGGACGCCGCCCAGGCCGACGATGACGTCGCCCGCCTTCAGCCCGGCCTTCGCCGCGGCCGAGCCGGGGCGCACGTACTCCACGACCACGCCGTTGTCGGGCTGCTCCGGGTTCGAGAGGTCCACGATGACGCCGAAGGAGGCGGTGTTGATGTTGCCGACCGCGGCGTACTGGGCGATCGCCTTCTGCACGCTGGGCGCGACGATCGAGAAGCCCAGGCCGATCGAGCCGTCGGAGCCCATGATCATCGTGTTGATGCCGATGACCTCGCCCTTGGCGTTGTACAGCGGGCCGCCGGAGTTGCCGTGGTTGATCGACGCGTCGGTCTGCAGGTACTGGACGTACACGTTGCCGCGCATGCCCTTGCCGGAGACGATGCCGCGGGTCACGGTGAACGGGAGGTTCAGCGGGTGGCCCATCGCGAAGACCTCGTCGCCCTCGCGCGGCGCCTCGGCCGCGAACGGCGAGGTCGGCCAGGCGACGGGCTGGCCGGTCGCCTTGTTCATCAGCTTGGGCAGCTGGATCAGCGCCAGGTCCTTGTCGTGGTTGACCGCGACGACCTTCGCCGGGAGCTTCTGGCCGCTGACCAGCTCGACGATGACGGTCTGGCCGGGCTTGCGGTCGCCGACGACGTGGCCGTTGGTGACGGCGAGGCCCTCGGGCGTCACGATGACGCCGGAGCCGATCGCCATGCCGCCGCCCATCTTCACGACGATCTTGAGCACGGACGGCTTCACGCGGGCGACCATGTCGGCGGCGGTCTCGCGCGCGGCCGGCGCGGCGGCGGGCGCGGCGGCCAGCGTGTCCGGGGAGGCGACGACGGGCGCCGAAGGGTCCTGGGCCTCGACGGGGGCGAGCGTCTTGGGGGTCTTCACCGTCCGCGCGGCGACGGCGGAGGTCGAGAGCGGCGCGCCGTCGCGCCAGGCGGGCAGCGAGCCCAGCAGGGGGCCGGCGAGCAGGGCCGCGAGCGTCAGCGCGACGACGCCGTTCCTGGCCTTGAACGCGGCGGCCTTGCGCGCCGAGCGCCACGACCACCACAGCGAGCCGACGCCGACGATGGACGCCAGCACCGAGTACACCGCCGCCGCCAGCGGCCAGCCGACGGCGTACGCGAGGATCGCCGAGCCCAGCATCGCGACGTTGAAGGTCAGGTGCGCGACGAACGGGGCGACCAGGCCGCGCGTCTTATAGGCCATCTTGGCCAGCACGACGCCCGCGATCACGTTCATCGCGAAGAGGAGGGGGTTCACGCCCCACGCCGCGAAGTGCGCGGTCGCGAAGCCGAAGGCGGATTTCGCCGCCGCGAGCGGGAACGCGAAGTAGCTGACGAAGGCGCCGGCGCCGATCAGGAAGGCCTGCAGCTTCGAGCGGAAGCCCGACGCGTCGGGGATCTGCTCGAGCAGCTTGGCCAGCCCGGCGGTGAGCGGCTTGACCAGCGCGAGCAGCGCGAAGGTCAGGCCGAGGCCGATGAAGCGGTAGGAGAACTCCTCCATCGCCGTGGACATCGGCAGCGCGACGCCGAGGAACGCGAGCGGAGAGGTCGAGAGCGCCGCCGCGATGGCGTCCGGCCCGAACTTGGTCAGCAGCTCGACGCGGCCCAGCGCGTGCAGCGTCTCGGGCGACAGCCACAGCGGCCAGGCGACGTGGGCGACGAGCGGCGCGACGACGGCGTCCAGCAGGGCCGAGACGCCGAGCAGGTTGAGGCCGACCCGCGCGCCGTAGCCGATGCGGCCGGCCAGGGTCATCTTCTCCGGCTTGGGGCCGCCGAAGGCGTCGTGGCCGACGGCGCGCGCGGCCATGTAGGCCTCGACGCGGCGTCCGGCCCAGGCGGAGAGGCGGCCCCGGCCCTTGGACGGGGCCGCGGCGACCGCGTCGTCGGAGCCGGTCCGGGCGGCGGCGCCGTCGAAGCGCGCGTCGGCGGAGGACTTGTCGTCGGCGGCGGACGCGGCCTTCGGAGAGTCCGAGCGGCGGGAGA
>JACQBB010000218.1 GCA_016194625.1 Elusimicrobiota bacterium
CCCACGCCACCGCCGTGGTCGTGGAGAACTTCAAGGAGCACCAGGGCCGCCCCGACGACGTGTACGCCACGCTCTACGTGGAGCGCGACGGCCAGAAGGGCATCTTGATCGGCAAGGGCGGCAAGGACTTGAAGCGCCTCACCGAGCGCGCGCAGGCGGGCCTGGAGAACTTCCTGGGCCGCCCCGTCCGCCTCGAGGTCTGGATCAAGGTCCGCAAGGACTGGCGCAAGGACCCGGGCTCGCTCAAAGAGTTCGGCTACACCCAATAGCGCGATGGGCCTGACGCGCGAGGACCGCTGGCTCGGCGCCTGGCTGGCCGCGACCTTCGCGCTCGCCGCCGCGCTGTGCGCCGCCAACCGCTGGGGCCCGGCCTACACCGGCGCGGTCTATTTCCCCCGTCTGACGGTCGTGCCGCTGCTCCTCGCGTTCAACGCGTGGCTGACCGGGGCGCGCTTCGAGGCCCGCGACGGAGCCGCCAAGCCGTGGCTCACCGACCTGGGCGCGTACGCGCTGGCGATGCTGGCGCTGGCGGCGCTCGTCCAGGGCATTCAATACACGCCCTCGGTCCCGATCGACCCGCTGCTGCTGCGCTGGGACCGCGCGCTCGGCTGGGACACGGCCAAGAGCCTGGACTGGGTCGCGGCGCGCCCCGCCCTGCGCTGGGTCCTGACGCGCGTCTACGAGTCCACCGACCTCCAGCTGGCGCTGGCCCCCCTGCTGCCACTGCTGGCGGGCGACCGCCGCCGCTCGCGCGTATTCCTGCACGCGATGGTGTACGCGACCCTGCTCGGCTGCGTCTTCTACCGGCTGTGGCCGAGCTCGGGCCCGGCTTCGATGATCGGCTCCCCCCACTTCCCCTGGGTCCAGCGCGCGACCTACATGAAGTACTCGCAGGTGCACTCGTGGACGCCGGTGACGACGGTCTGGGGCGGGATGATCGCGTTCCCGTCGTTCCACGTGGCCTGGGCGGCGCTGACCGTGTACGCGGCCGCGGGCGACCGGCGCGCGCTCTGGCCCGCCGCGGCGCTGAACGCCGCGGTGATCGCGTCCACGCTCATCCTCGGCTGGCACTACCTCGTGGACCTGCCCGCCGGGCTGGCGCTGGCGGGCCTCGCCCTGTTCTTGGGCGAGGCCGCGCACCGACGCCTGTCGTCCGAGCTGCGGCCGCTCAGTTCGCCGAGCGCCACCAGTCGTAGTGGTCCTTCTCGAGCTGCTTGACCGACGGCATCGGGAAGAACGCCAGCTGGTCCTTGGCCGCGAACCAGAAGCCGTGGCGGATCAGCTTCCACGCCGCGGCGGTGAGCGTCGAGTTGAGCGCGATCGTCTTCGTCTTCTTGTCCTTGCGCTCCTTCAGCTCGAGCAGGTAGTCGTGCAGGAGGTTCGGGTAGGTGTCCGGGATCGGGCACTCCATCAGGTCGCGGTTCTTGTTGCGGTGCAGGAAGGCCTCGACCTCGAACTCGTACTGCGTGAACAGCACCTTCGGCGCGCCCTTGGAGCGCGTCCCCGTCGACAGGTACTGGCCGAACGCGCGCTGGTCGAGCGTCGAGGCGACCAGGCTGGTCAGCGGGCAGATCTCCTGGTACACGCGCACCAGTCCGGGCTCGTTGACGGCGGTGTAGGGCTTGGGCTTGAGGCCGAGCGTCTTGCCGTTCGTCGTGACCAGGTGCAGGCTCTTGATGGCCTTCAGGTCCACGTGCTCCAGCACGGAATACGAGGAGATGAACTTCGTCTTCTTCGGCGCGCCGCCCGGGTGCGGGACGGTCAGCGCGAGATAGTGGTCGATCTCGAAGTAGGGGTCGCGGAAGGCCGGGTCGAGCTCCGCGAAGATGACCTTGCCTTCGTAGTGCTTGGAGCTGCCGGTGGCGTAGTACTCGCCGAACTGGTCCGGCGGCAGCTGGGACGCGACGAGCGCGTTCACCGGGTGCACGATCATGTACAGGTGCTTCTCGATGTTGGGCATGGATGGTTCCTCCACCCATCGCTCAGCAACGGAACGGCCGGACGCCCTCAGTTGGGCTGAGGGACGGGCTCGGGCGCCCGCGCGGGCGCGGCGTCGGTCGCGCGGCGGCGCGGGTGGTTCTCGTCGGCCGACGGCAGGTGGTCGACGTAGGTGTACTCCGCCAGCACCGCCTCGTAGCGGTCCACCAGGTCCGCGGCCTCGCGGGGCTTGAGCGCGCCGGCCTTCACCTGCGCGTCGGCGGTCTCCTTGATCATCTTCACCAGCTCGTAGTCCGAGTACTGGATGTCGGAGAGCACGTCGCGGATGGTCTGGCCCTGGATGGTCTCCTCGATGTAGTAGCCCTTGGGCTCGTCCTCGTCGCGGAAGACGTGGACCTCGTTGACGCGGCCGAACAGGTTGTGGATGTCGCCCATCGTCGCCTGGTAGGCGCCCATCAGGAAGAAGCCCAGGTAGTAGGGCTTGCCGTCGAGCGGGTGCAGCGGCAGGGTCCCGCCGGCCTTGCGGTGCGTCGCGAACTGGGTGATCTTGCCGTCGGAGTCGCAGGTGATGTCGACCAGGCTCGCGCGGCGGGTCGGCTCCTCGGTCAGGCGGTGCAGCGGCATGATCGGGAACAGCTGGCCGATCGCCCAGGAGTCGGGCAGCGACTGGAACAGCGAGAAGTTGCACATGTACTGGTCGTTGAGCGCCTTCTGCATCTCGAGCAGGTCCTCGGAGACGAACTTCGCCTTCGGCAGGTGCTTGCCGATCTCCAGGCACAGCTTCCAGTACAGATGCTCGACCTTGGCCTTGTCCTCCAGGCCCAGGTAGCCCAGCTTGAACAGGGAGAACGCCTCCTCCAGGTGCTGCTGGCCGTCGTGGAAGCTCTCCGCCAGGTTCTTCGGCGACAGCGACTTCAGCGCCTCGCGCAGCTCGCGCACGACCTGGTGCTCGTCGGCGGTCTCGCGCAGGTCGATCGGCGTGGTGCCGGTCTCGATCGCGCCGAACGCGTCGACGACCAGCATCGCGTGGTGCGCGACCATCGAGCGTCCGGACTCGGTGACCAGGTTCGGCTCGGGGACCTTCTCCTGCTTGCAGACCTCCTGCACGGAGTAGACCACGTCGGCCACGTACTCGCGCAGGTTGTAGTTCATCGAGCTGTCCACGGCGGTGTGCGTGCCGTCGTAGTCCACGCCCAGGCCGCCGCCGCA
>JACQBB010000219.1 GCA_016194625.1 Elusimicrobiota bacterium
ATCTCTTCTACGTCTCGGCCTTCTTGGTACTGGTCCTCCTATGGAAACTCTGACCGGCGTCGCGTGGTTCCTGGCGTGCGCGCTCGTGCTGCCGCACCTCCTGCTCGGCCTCGTCGCCAAGACGAAGGCCGCCGTCGCCGGCCGCAAGGGACCGCCCGTCCTCCAGACGCTGCACGACGCGGTCAAGCTCCTGCGCAAGGGCGCCGTGTACAGCACGACGACGACCTGGGTGTTCCGCCTCGGCCCCGTCGTGTCGCTGGCGGCGGTCCTGGTCGCCGCCGCGCTGGTCCCGCTCGGCGGCGCGCCGCTGGTCTCCTTCGACGGCGACGCGATCCTGTTCGCCTACCTCTTCGCGCTCGGGCGCTTCGTGACGGTCGCGGCGGCGCTGGACACCGGCTCCAGCTTCGAGGGCATGGGCGCCAGCCGCGAGGCGGCGTTCTCGAGCCTGGCCGAGCCCGCTTTGATCCTGACCTTCGCGAGCCTCGCGCGCCAGTCCGGGAGCCTGTCGCTGGCCGGCATGTTCGCGCCGCACGCGGGGCCGAACTCCGCGGCGAGCGCGATCCTGGCCTGGACCACAGCGGGCCCGACCTCGCGTTCATCCTGCACGGGGCCGCCCTCAAGCTCACGCTGATGTCCGCCCTCCTCGCGCGCCTCGTCGCGCCCGAGCTCCCGTCGGTCGGCGCCCGCGGCGCGCTGCTGCTCGGCCTGGCCGGCGCCGCGATCGCGATCGGCCTGGTCGAGTCGAGCATGGCGCGCCTGCGCCTGGCGCGCGTGCCGCAGCTGCTGGTCGCCTCCGTCTGCGCGGCGGCCTTCGGACTGGTCCTGACCCTGAGATGACCCCATGGAACAACTGACCCAGCTCCTGCTCGTCTCGACGGTCTTCCTGAGCCTGTACCTGCTCGGCTCGTCTTCCCTGACGGGCTGCGTCAAGATCTCGGCGCTGCAGGGGATCGTCCTCGGCCTGCTGACGCTGACGATCCACGAGCGCGGCTTCGAGACGCACTCCCTGATCCTCGCCGTCGGCATGATCCTGCTGAAAGGCGTCGCGATCCCGCGCATCCTGCTCCACGCGATCCGCGAGGTGAAGATCCGGCGCGAGGTCGAGCCCCTCGTCGGCTTCACGCCGTCGCTGCTGCTGGGCGCCCTTCTGATCGGCGTCGCCTTCGTCCTGACCGGCCGCCTGCCGGTGCCCGCCGGCCTCAACTCGAGCCTGCTCGTCCCGGTCTCGCTGTCGACGGTGATGATGGGGATGCTGATGATGGTGAGCCGGGTGAAGGCGGTCAGCCAGGTGATCGGCTACCTCGTCTTCGAGAACGGCATCTACCTCTTCGGCCTCGCGATCTCCTACGAGATGCCGTGGGTCATCGAGATGGGCGTGCTGCTCGACGTCTTCGTCGCGGCGTTCGTGATGGGCATCGTGATCCACCACATCTCCCGCGAGTTCGACTCCATCAGCACCGAGAAGCTGACCAACCTGAACGATTGACCATGTTCTACATCCTCCTGATCGCCGTGCCGCTCGCCGCCGGGCTGCTGGCCCTCGCCGTGGACAGCGACCGCTGGCGGCCGTGGCTGCTGCCCGCGGCGTTCACGCTCCACGCGTCGATCGTCGCCGCGTGCTGGCGGCGTCCGCCGGAGCCGGCCGCCTCCGGCTGGCTCTCCCTCGACTCGCTGGGGCTCCTGGTCCTCACCCTGTCGAGCGCGGTGATGCTCGTCTGCTCGGTCTACTGCCTGGAGTACCTGCGCCTGCGCGCGGAGCGCAACAACCGGCTCTTCACGGCCTGCCTCGCGTTCATCCTGGCCGCCGTGAGCCTGGTCTGCATGAGCCGCCACATGGGCCTGCTCTGGGTCGGGATGGAGACCGCGACGCTGGCGGCGGGGCCCCTCGTCCACTTCAACCGCAACAAGCGCTCGCTCGAGGCCGTCTGGAAGTACCTGATGATGGGCTCGCTGGGCATCGGCCTGGCCCTGCTGGGGACGTTCTTCCTCGCGCTCGCCTCGCTGCCCGCGGGCCTGCCCGGCGGCTCGCTGCTGATCGACGTCCTGCTCGGCCGCGCCGGCGCGCTCTCCCTGCCGTGGCTCAAGGGGGCTTTCATCTTCATGCTGGTCGGCTACGGCACCAAGATGGGCCTGGCCCCGCTCCACTCCTGGAAGCCCGACGCGTACGGCGAGGCCCCCGGCGTCGCCGGCGCCGTCCTGGCGGGCGTGCTGACCAGCTGCGCCTTCCTCGGGATCCTGCGCGTGTTCCAGGTCTGCGCGGCCGCCGGGCTGGGACCGTTCGCGCGCGACCTCCTCGTCCTGATGGGCCTGCTCTCGATGGGGACCGCCGCCGCCTTCGTCGTCGGCCAGCGCGACTTCAAGCGCATGCTCGCCTACTCGAGCGTCGAGCACATGGGCCTGCTCGCGCTCGGCGTCGGCCTGGGGCCGGCCGGCGCCTACGCGGCCCTGCTCCACTTCGTCAACAACGGCCTGACCAAGGGCGTGCTGTTCCTGACGGCCGGCAACATCCACCGCGAGTTCGGCGGCAAGACGATGGACCACGTCCACGGGGCCCTGCGGCGGGTGCCGGTCTCGGCCACGCTGTTCCTGCTCGGCTTCATCGCGATCACCGGCTCGCCGCCGTTCGGACCGTTCGTCAGCGAGTTCTCGATGCTGCGCGCGGCCGTCGACGGCGGACGCTTCGCGGTCGCCGGCGGGATGGTCGGGCTGCTCGGCGTGATCTTCATCGGCATGGCGACGACGGTCCTCTCCGTCGTCTACGGGACGCCGAAGACGCGGCCCGAGGGCGCGTCCCGCGGCGACTCGTCGCCGCTCGTCCTGGCGCCGCTCGTGTTCATGCTCGCCGTCCTGGGCCTGGGCCTGTGGCTGCCCGGCTGGCTGACCGCCGTGCTCGCCGACGCGGCGAAGCTCCTCGGAGGGACGCCCTCGTGAGCCCCACCTCCCGCTTCGCCTCGATCCGCAACGGAGAGTCCCTGGACTACGCGCGCGTCCCGACGGTCCCCGTCGCCGAGTTCCGCGCGGCGGTCCTGCGCGCCGCCGCCGCCGGACGCCGCCTGTGCGCGCTGACCGCCGCGCCCGCGGCGAAGGCGCCCGGCGGGCTGCTCGCGGTGATGGCCGACGACGCCGCCGGCAAGCTGTTCCTCGCCGCGTCGGAGCCCGCGGCGCGCTACCCGTCGCTGACGCCCGAGCTCCCGCAGGCGCACCTGTTCGAGCGCGAGGTCTTCGAGTCCGCGGGGATCGTCCCCGAAGGCCATCCGTGGCTCAAGCCCGTCCGCCGCGCCCCGGCGGAGACCGCCGTCTTCTTCCGCGAGGAGGGCGAGGAGGTCCACGAGGTCGCCGTCGGCCCGATCCACGCGGGCGTCATCGAGCCCGGCCACTTCCGCTTCCAATGCCACGGCGAGACCGTCCACCATCTCGAGATCCAGCTCGGCTACCAGCACCGCGGCGCGGAGGCCTTCCTCCGCCGCGGCCCCGACCGCCGGTCGCTCGCCGTGGCCGAGACGATCTGCGGCGACACCGCGATCGCCCACTCGTGGGCGCACTGCGCGGCGCGCGAGGCGCTGTCCGGCGCCGCCGCGCCCCTGCGCGCCGAGGCCCTGCGCGCGGTCGCGCTGGAGCTGGAGCGCCTCGCCTGCCACGTCGGCGACCTCGGCGCGATCAGCAACGACATCGGCTACCTGCCGGCGACGTCCTTCTTCGGCCGCATGCGCGGCGACCACCTCAACATGCTGATGTCGCTGACGGGCAGCCGCTTCGGCAAGGGCCTGCTCCGGCCGGGCGGCGTCGCGTTCGACCTGACGCCGGCGATGAGCGCCGCGATGCTCGAGACCGTCCGCCGCGCGGCCGCGGAGACGGCGGAGGTCTCCGCGATGTTCTTCGACGAGCCCTCGGTGCTCGCGCGCCTGGAGGACACCGGGACCGTGAGCGCCGCCGTCTGCCGCGACCTGGGCGTCGTGGGCCCGGCCGCCCGCGCCTCCGGGCTGGACCGCGACGTCCGCCAGGACCACCCGCACGGCTACTACCGCTTCCGCTACATCCCGACGATCAAGCTCGACTCCGGCGACGTCTACGCGCGGGCGATGATGCGGCGGCTGGAGGCGCAGCGCTCGCTGGAGTTCCTGGCGGGCGCGCTCGCGCGCCTCCCGGACGGCCCCGTCGCGGCCCCGTGCGGACCGGCGGCGCCGGACCGGATCGCCGTCGCCCTCGTCGAGGGCTGGCGCGGCGAGGTGTGCCATCTCGCCAAGACCGGCCCCGACGGCCGGTTCGACTGGTACAAGGTCGTCGACCCGTCCTTCCACAACTGGATGGCGCTGGCGATGGCCCTGCGCGGCGGCGAGATCTCGGACTTCCCTCTGTGCAACAAGAGCTTCAACCTCTCCTACGCGGGGCACGACCTCTGATGCTGAGCATCCTCAAGAACCGCCTCAAGCAGGGCTACCGGACCTCGGACTACCCGGAGGGCGACCCGGGCCTGCCGGAACGCTACCGCGGACGCCCGCTCCTGCGCCCCGAGCTGTGCGGCGCGGGCTGCGCGGCCTGCCTCGACGCCTGCCCGACCGAGGCGCTCGCCAAGCGCGAGGGCGGCGCCGGGACGCCGGGCCTGCTCGAGCTCGACCTCGGCCGCTGCCTGTTCTGCAACGAGTGCGCGGCGGCCTGCCCCGAGGGCGCGGTGACCTTCACCCGCGACCACCGGCTGGCGGCCAGCCGCCGCGGCGACCTGCTGGTGTCGTCCGACGAGCGCCGCCTCGCGCAGGCGCTCGACGCGGAGATGCTGCGGGTGTTCGGCCGCTCGCTCAAGCTGCGCCAGGTCAGCGCCGGCGGCTGCAGCGCCTGCGAGGCGGAGCTGAACGTGCTCAACACCGTCGTCTTCGACCTGGGGCGGTTCGGCATCCAGTTCGTCGCGTCCCCACGCCACGCCGACGGCCTGGTGGTCACCGGCCCGGTGACGCGGAACATGGCCGAGGCCCTGCGCATCGCCCACGAGGCGACGCCCGCGCCGAAGATCGTGGTCGCGGTCGGGGCCTGCGCCATCAGCGGCGGGCCGTTCGCCGGCTCGCCCGAGGCCGGCGACGGTGCCGCCTCCGCCGTCCCCGTCGACCTGTTCATCCCCGGCTGTCCGCCCCACCCGTTCACGATCCTGGACGGCTTCCTGCGCCTGCTCGGCCGGATGAAGGACCGGGAGGCGTGAAGACGCGCCTGCGGCGCGCCGGGAAGGCCTCCGTCGCCGAGGCCGCGGCCGTCCTGCGCGGCGGCGGGCTCGTGGCCTTCCCCACCGAGACGGTGTACGGCCTGGGCGCCCGCGCGTTCGACGCCGCCGCCGCGCGGCGCGTGTACCGCGCGAAGGGCCGGCCGTCCGACAACCCGCTGATCGTCCACGTGGACGGCCCGGAGATGCTGCGCGCGGTGGTCCGCCGGACCACGCCGCTGGCCCGGAGGCTGATCGCCGCGTTCTGGCCGGGGCCGCTGACTCTGGTGCTCGACAAGGGCCCGCGCGTGCCGGGCGCCGTCACCGGCCGACGCCGCACCGTCGCCGTCCGCTGCCCGGACCACCCCGCGGCGCGCGCGCTGATCCGCGCCCTCGGCGAGCCCATCGCCGCGCCGTCGGCCAACCGCTCGGGCCGCCCCAGCCCGACGACCGCCGCGCACGTCCTGCGCGACCTGCGCGGGCGCGTGCCGCTCGTGCTGGACGGCGGACCCTGCCGCAAGGGGCTCGAGTCGGCGATCGTGGACGCGCGGGGCCGGCGCCCGGTGCTCCTCCGGCCGGGCACGCTGACCCCCGAGGTCCTGGCCCGCGCCGCCGGAGTCCCGGTCGCGGAGCCGGGCCGCGAGGCCCCCGCGGCGCCGGGCACGCGCCACCGCCACTACGCGCCGTCCTGCCGGGTCGTCCTGGTCCCGCCCGCGCTCGTGCGCCGCGGGCGCGTCCCGGGCCTCGGCCGCCGCGACGGGCTGGTCCACCGCTCCGCGTGGTCCGGCGCGCGCCCGGCGTTCGCGCGGCGGGTGCCGGGCGGCGTCCCCGCCTACGCGCGGGCGCTGTTCGCGGCTCTGCGCGACGCGGAGGCGGCCCGCGTGCGGACGCTGTTCGTCGAGACGGTCGCCGACGCGGGCGTGGGACGCGCGGTCATGGACCGCCTGCGCCGCGCCGCCGCCCGTTGACCGTCAGCGGGCGGCGACCAGCTCGCCGACGCGCTCGGCGAGCTGCTCGGCGGTGAACGGCTTGGGCAGGAAGTGCGGCCGGCCGTCCGCGCCGCAGGGCAGGGCGCCCTCGGACGAGCGGTAGCCCGAGACGAAGAGCACCTGGGCGGTCGGCTGGCGCGCGCGCAGGCGCGCGGCCAGGTCCGCGCCGGAGAGCTTCGGCAGGACCACGTCGATGACGACCACGTCGAAGGTCCCCTCGCGCGAGTCGCTGATGCGCAGGGCCTCGGCGCCGTCGGCGGCGGTCAGGACCTCGTAGCCGGCGCGCTCCAGGCTGCGGACCGAGAAGCGGCGCACGATGTCGTCGTCCTCGACGACGAGCACGCTCGCCCGGCGCGGGGCGCGGCGGGCCGAGCCGGAGACGGACTCGGGGCCGGCGTCCGGAGGCTCCGCGCAGGCCGGCCATTGGACGACGAAGGTCGCGCCGCGGCCCGGGGCGCTGTCGACCTCGACCGTGCCGCCGTCGCGGACGACCGCGTCGCGCACGGTCGCCAGCCCGATGCCGGTGCCCGTCTCCTTCGTCGTGAAGTACGGGTCGAAGATGCGGGCGCGCGTCGCCTCGTCGATGCCGACGCCCTCGTCGGACACCGTCAGTCGGACGCGCGCGGCGCCGCCGCGCTCCGCGGGAGCGTCCTCGAGCCGGACCGTGACGCGGCCGCCCCCCGGCATCGCGTCGCCGGCGTTCACGATCAGGTTCAGCAGGACCTGCTCGGCCGAGCTCGGGTCCACGCGGACGCAGGCGAGGCGGTCCGGGGTCGGCATGTCCAGCTCGATGCCGGCGGGCAGCAGGCGCTGGAGCATCTTGCGCATGCCGCCGAACACCTCGCGCAGGTCCACGACGCGCGCGTTCCCCTGCTCGCGGCGCGAGAACGCGAGGAGCTGGCGCGTGAGGCCGGAGGCGCGCTCGCCGGCGCGGCGGATGTCCTCGGCCTCCTCGCGGCACGGGTGCCCCGGCGGGAGGGAGTCCAGGAGGATGCCCGCGCAGCCGACGATCGCGGTCAGGATGTTGTTGAAGTCGTGGGCGACGCCGCCCGCCAGGCGGCCGATCGCCTCGAGCTTCTGCGCGTGGCGCAGGTGCTCCTGGCTGCGGCCCAGGTCCTCGCGCGCCTTCATCATCTCGGTCACGTCGCGGACCACGCCGACGAGGACGGCGCGCCCGTCGGCGTCCCGGGCGAGCGTCTTCTTGGTGATCAGGACGTGCGTCGCGCCCTTCGCGTCGGTGATCGGCTCCTCGTTGACGCTCTCGTGGCCGGTCTCGAAGACCCGGTCGTCGATCTTCGCGAACACGGCCGCCTGCTCGGCGGGGAGGAAGTCCGCGTCGGTGCGGCCGAGGATCTCCTCGCGCGGGCGGCCGACGAGCGCGCACAACGCGTCGTTGACCAGCAGCATCCGGTGCTCGCGGTCCTTGACGAAGATCGGGTCGGCGACGGCGTTCAGGATGCGCTCCAAGAAGCGGCGCGCGTCGCGCGGGTCCTGGTCCGGCCCGGCGGCCGCGGACGCGGGGCCCGCGTGGCGGGCGACGAGCAGCAGGCCCGCGCGGCGGCCGCGGCCGTCGCGCACCGAGCTCAGCTCGACGGACACCGCGACCGGGGCGCCGTCGGCGCGGGCGTGGGTCGCCTCGCCCAGCCAGACGCCGCGGGCGGCGACCGCGCGCCACGCCTTGAGCCGCGTCTCGGCGTCGAGCCACAGGGGACTCAGGGTCTCGGTCAGCAGGCGGCCGACGACCTCCGCGTAGGAATAGCCGTACAGCCTGGTCGCGGCCCGGTTCCAGTAGATGATGCGCTCGTCGGCGTCGGTGACGACGACCGCGTCGTCCACGCGCTCGAGGGCCTCGTCGCGCGCCAGGTCCGCCGAGCCCGCGCGCCGGCGCGCGGCGGCCTGCTCCACGGCGACGCGCAGGCGCAGGGGGCTCCACGACTCCAGCCAGTAGTCCGCGGCCCCGGAGGCGACGGCGGCGGCCGCGTCCTCCTCGCGCGCGGCGGGCGCGACGACGATCACCGGCACCCCGGAGGACGCCACGCGCACGCGCGACAGCGTCTCGCGCAGCTCCGAGGCGGTGTCGGGCAGGCGCACCACGGCCGCGTCGCACCCCTCGGAGCGCAAGCACTCCTCCAGCTCCGCGCGGTCGGCGAACCTGGACACGGCCCATCCCGCGGGGGCTCCCCCCGGCGCGGGCCAATCGTCCGGTCGAGACCGGCAGTACGCGACGCGCATCCTCCCCAGCATACCTCGTTGGGGAGGACGCGCGCCAGAGACGGATGGTCACACCGCGGCCGGCGGGGCCTCGCGGGGCGTCAGGAGCAGGTCCTCGGGCCCGCCCTCGCGGACCACGGTCAGGCGCGACGCGCGCCCGATCGCGTCCTCGGTCATCGCCCGGTGCAGGTCGTCGATGCCCTTCACGGGCGCGCCGCCGAAGCCGACGATCAGGTCGCCCTCCTCCAGGCCCGCCTCCGCGGCGGGGCCGCCGCGCTCGACGGCGATGACCAGCACGCCGGACTCGGCGTCCACGCCGAGGCGCCGCGCCAGCCCGCGCGGGACGGCCACGTTCTGCCCGCCCAGGCCCAGCCAGCCGCGGCGGATGCGGCCGTGCTCGATCAGGCGACCGGCGACGAACTTGGCCGCGTCGATCGGGATCGCGAAGCACAGGCCTTGCGCCGGCAGGATCACCGCCGAGTTGACGCCGATCACGCGGCCGCGCGAGTCCACCAGCGGCCCCCCGGAGTTGCCCGGGTTCAGCGCGGCGTCCGTCTGGATGATGTCGTCCATCAGGCGTCCCGACTCCGAGCGCAGCGAGCGCCCGAGCGCCGAGACGACGCCCGCCGTCACCGAGTACGAGAACCCGTACGGGTTGCCGATCGCGATCGCCAGCTGTCCCGGCTTGAGCGACTTCGACTCTCCCAGCGGGAGCACCGGCAGGCCGTCCGCCTTCACGCGCACGACCGCGAGATCGGTGTGCGGGTCGTCGCCCACGACCTCCGC
>JACQBB010000220.1 GCA_016194625.1 Elusimicrobiota bacterium
CGGCGTTGCGGCAGCCCGGACAGACGACGTCCATGCCGTTCGCCTCGATCTTGGGGTAATCCTTCTCGAAGGCCTCGTGCGAGCCGTGGCGCGGCTGCAGCCACTGTCCCTGGTTCACGCGCCCTTCTCCTTCATGAGCTTGGTGATCTCGTATGGGAGGCCGAAGTGCTCGGTCTCCTCGACGGTCTCGATCTCCTCGACGGTGGCCACGCCGTAGCGCTCGCGCACCAGGGCCACGACCTCCTGGACCAGGATCTCCGGCGCCGAGGCGCCCGAGGTCAGGCCCAGGGTCTTCACGCCCTCCAGCCACTCGTCCTTGATGTCGGCGGCCCGCTCGATCAGGTGGGAGGGGATGCCCTTGGCGCGGGCGACCTCGCACAGGCGGTTCGAGTTGGAGCTGTTCGGCGCGCCGAGCACCAGCAGGTGGTCGGCCTGCGGGATCATCGCCTTCACCGCGTTCTGCCGGTTCTGCGTCGCGTAGCAGATGTCGTCCTTCTTCGGGGGCATCAGCGCCGGGAAGCGGCGCTTGAGGACGGCGACGATCTCGCGCGTGTCGTCGAGCGACAGCGTCGTCTGCGTCAGGTAGGCGATCTTCTCGGGGTTCGGGACCGCGACCGTCTCGGCCTCCTTCACGTCGCCGACGACGATCATGTGCTCGGGCGCCTCGCCGAGGGTGCCGATCGTCTCGACGTGGTCGCGGTGGCCGATGAGGATGATCGTGTAGTCGCGCTTCGCGAGCGCGATCGCCTCGAGGTGGACCTTGGTCACCAGCGGGCAGGTCGCGTCGATGACCTTGAACTTGCGCGCCTTCGCCTCGGCGACGACCTCGGGGCCGACGCCGTGGGCGGAGAAGATCAGCCAGGAGCCCTCGGGGACCTCCTTCAGGTCCTCGACGAACACCGCGCCCTTCTTGCGCAGCTCGTCGACGACGTAGCGGTTGTGGATGATCTCGTGGCGGACGTAGACGGGCTTGCCGCACAGCTCGAGGGTCTTCTCGACGACGTCGATCGCGCGGACGACGCCCGCGCAGAAGCCGCGGACCTTCGCCAGCACCAGCTTCTCGATCTTGATCTTGGACGGAGCCTGAGGGGTCATGTCTTCTCCTATCGCGTCAGACCAGGTTCTTGGCCTTGTTCGGCACCCACGCGGCGACGCGCTCGGCGATCTTCGGGGCCGAGAGGCCGACCGCGTCGTACAGCAGGTGCGGCGCGCCGTGCTCGACGAAGCCGTCCGGCAGGCCCAGGCGCAGGACCTCGGCGCGGCCGGGGGTCAGCGCCTCCAGCACCGCGGAGCCGAAGCCGCCGGTCAGCACGTTGTCCTCGACGGTCACCAGGCGCGGGGTCTTGGCCGCGCACTCCTTGAGGAGCTCGACGTCGAGCGGCTTGACGAAGCGCATGTTGACGACGCCGCACGAGATCCCCTTGTCCTCGAGGATCTGCGCGGCCTCCAGGGACGGGTGCACGCGGTTGCCGATGGCGAGGATGGTCACGTCGGAGCCGTCCTTGAGGCGGACGCCCTTGCCGATCGGGAGCTCCTTGGGCTCGGGGTCCATCGCCACGCCCACGCCCGCGCCGCGCGGGTAGCGCAGCGAGATCGGGCCGTTGAAGCGGATGGCCGTGTGGAGCATGTTCTGGAGCTCGTTCTCGTCGGCCGGCGCGGCGATCGTCATGCCGGGGATCATCCGCAGGTACGAGTAGTCGAACACGCCGTGGTGCGTGGGGCCGTCCTCGCCGACCAGTCCGGCGCGGTCGAGGCAGAACACCACGGGGAGCTTCTGCAGGCAGACGTCGTGCTCGATCTGGTCGTAGCCGCGCTGCAGGAAGGTCGAGTAGATCGCGACGACGGGCTTGTAGCCCTCGCAGGCGAGGCCGGCCGCGAAGGTCACCGCGTGCTCCTCGGCCAGGCCCACGTCGAAGTAGCGGCGCGGCAGGGCGTCGCGGAAGGCGTCCATCCCGGTGCCCTCGGGCATCGCGGCGGTGATGCCGACGATGCGCGGGTCGGACTCGGCCTCGCGGACCAGGGACTTGCCGAAGGTCGCCGTGTAGGTCGGCGGCGGGGCCTTGGTGACGGGGGTCTTGAGCATCTTCGCCGTCGCCACGTCGAACTTGCCCGGGCCGTGCCAGGTGTACTGGTCCTCCTCGGCGGGCGCCCAGCCCTTGCCCTTCTTGGTCACGCAGTGGACCAGGATGGGGCCCTTGAGCTGCTTGACGTGCGAGAACAC
The DNA here is from genome assembly GCA_016194625.1 of Elusimicrobiota bacterium. The sequence goes on from JACQBB010000220.1 coordinate 2,222, forward strand.
CTTCGCGAGCTGGACGACGTCGTGGCCGTCGACGGGGCCGAAGTACGAGAAGCCCATCTCCTCGAACAGCATGCCCGGGAAGAGCAGGACCTTCGCGCGCTTGGCCACGCGCAGGATCGAGCCGCCCCAGAATTGGAAGCGGGCGAGGAACTTCTTGATGCTGTGCTCGGCGTCGCGGACCGCGCCCAGCGTCAGCAGCTTGGACAGGAACGCGCCCAGCGCGCCGACGCGGTTGGAGATGAACATCTGGTTGTCGTTGAGCACCACGATCAGGTCGGTCTGGACCTGGCCCGCGTTCTGCAGGCCCTCGTAGGACTCGCCGCCGGTCATGCAGCCGTCGGAGACGATCGCGACGACCTTGGTCTTGTCGCCCTTCAGGTCGCGCGCGACGGCCATGCCCAGCGCCGCCGAGATCGCCGTGGACGCGTGCCCCGCGCCGAAGGCGTCGTAGGGGGACTCGTTGCGCTTCAGGAAGCCGGAGATGCCGCCGTACTGGCGGATCGTGCTCATCTTCTCGCGGCGCCCGGTCAGGATCTTGTGGCCGTAGGTCTGGTGGCCGGTGTCCCAGACGAGCTTGTCCTTGGGCGTGTCGAACACGTAGTGCA
>JACQBB010000236.1 GCA_016194625.1 Elusimicrobiota bacterium
GCCCGGACCATCTCGGTCACGGCGTCGGCCATGTCCCGAGGGGCTCCGGCAAGTTCGTTGAGGTCGCTCCAGCGGGAGCGCAGGGTCCGGTCCAGGCGGACGCCGGACTCCGCCGGGTCCACCGCGACGCCCGAGCCCAGCGCCGAGGCGAACAGGCGCAGGAGCTCGTGCTTGGTGACCGGGCGGTTGGGGCAGAAGTGACGGACCGGCGCGACGGCGGTCAGGGTGTCGAAGAGCCCGCCGTCCACGATCCTCCGGCAGAGGTCGGCCACCTGCGGCGTGGTGACGCCGTTCCAGAGCTGGTCGGTGTAGCCCTTGGCCCGCGAGCCCGAAGGTAGGCGGCGGAACCACTCGAAAAGCCCCCGGCCCTTCTCCGGGTCGGGCCCGACGATCGAGCAGCGCAGGGTCAGCACGCGCGGGTCGGCGATCTCCCCCGCGAGCTTCGTCCGGCCGTACAGGTCCTCGGGGTCGGCGACGGAGCCCTCGTCGTAAGGCCCCGCCTTCCCGGAGAAGACCCCGTCGGTCGAGAGATGGATCACGCGCGCGCCCGCGCGCGCCGCGGCCGCCGCCAAGCGGCGCGGCAGTTCGGCGTTGACGGCCTCCGCGGCCCGGCGCGAGTCCGCGTCGTCCTCCCGGATCTCGGGCTTGGTCAGGCCGATCGCGTTGAGGACGAAATCCGTCCCGCCGTCGGCGGCCAGCAGTGCGTCCAGCCCTTCCCCCGGGGCCAGGGCGTCGAAGTAGCCGGGCGCCCGCGGGTCGCGCCGCTGGCTGCGGCGGACCCTCCACCCCGGAGCCCCGGACAGACGGCTCCAGAGCATGCCTCCGAGCATGCCGGTGCCGCCCAAGACCAGGACGCGGGGAGTGGCTCCGGGCATCTAGGCTCCGAAGACCTCGACCGCGGGGAGGGGCACGATGAACTTCCCGCCGTTCTTCAGGTAGTCGGCGCGGCGCTTGCGGACCTCGGCGATGAACGGCCAAGCGAAGACCAGCGCGTAGTCCGGCTTCTTGGCCATCGCCTCCACGTCGGACCACGGCTTGATGGGGCAGTGCGTCCCGGGCGTCAGGAACCCGTGCTTGGCCGGGGCGTCGTCCACGACGAAGTCCAGGTAGCGGCCGTCGATGCCGCAATAGTTCATGATGGTCGTCGCCCGGCCCGAGGCGCCGTAGCCGATGACGCTCTTCCCCTCCGCCTCGATCTTGTCGAGCAGGGCCAGCAGGTCCTTCTTGGTCTTGGCGACCTTCGCGCCGTAGCCCTCGTAGGTCTTGGCGTCGAGGAGGCCCTTCGCCTTCTCCTCGTCGCGCTGGGCCTGGACGGTCGGCGAGACCGGGTGGGGATGGGCCGCCTTGCGCTGAGCGTAGAAGCGCAGGGTGCCGGAGCGCAGGGCGATCTTCTTGACCTCGAACACCTCCAGGCCGTACCGGCCCAGGAACTTCTCCAGGCAGGCGAGCGTGTAATAGCTCATGTGCTCGTGGTACATCATGTCGTACTGCATCTCCTCCAGCACGACGCCCAGGTAATAGATCTCGAAGACGAAGACGCCCTTCTCGCCCAGGACGCGGTCCACGCCGCGCATCACCTCGTGCATGTCGTCGATGTGGGCGAACGAGAAGCTGGAGACCACGGCGTCCGCCTTCCCGTGCTCGGCGACGATCTTGTCCGCGGCCTTGGTCCCGAAGCAGTCGTTGATGGCGACCACGCCCGGGTCCTTGATGGTGGCGACGACGTTCGTCGCCGGATCGACGCCCACGTTGCGCACGCCGCGCGCCGCCAGGTGGCGCAGGAAGACGCCGTCGTTGCAGCCGATCTCCACGACCAGGGATTCCTTCGGCTTCACGAAGCGGGCGCACATCTCCTCGGCGAACTGGCCGAAGTGGTCGCGCAGGGTCTGGATGGCGGACGAGAAGTAGAAATAGTTCTTGAACAGGACGTCCACGGGGATGACCGTGTCCACCTGGACGTTCGTGCACGACCGGCAGAACTGCATCCCCATCGGGTAGAACTTCTCATCGGGGACCTGCTCCGGCTTCAGGAAGGCGCCCGCCAGGGGGAAGTCGCCGAAATCGATGAAGGTCTTGAGGTCCTTGCCGCCGCACAGCCGGCAGGCCGTCAGGGTGCGGAACTCTCCGCGGGGCTTGGGGAGGGTCGTGGTGGTCATCGTTTCTCCGTGGATGGCGCCTCCGGGGACGGAGGGCGCACGAGGCTGAGGACGGCGTACTTCAGGTATTGGCCGAAGACCTTCGGCTTGTAGACGAACCGGGAGACCCCTTGGTCGGGTCCGCGGCTGGTCAGCACGTAGGAGACCTCGGCGAAGGTCTTGGCGTAGGAGGACATGTAATACATCTCCTCCATGATTATGGCGAACGCCTTCTCGCGGTAAGGGATGCGCGCCAGGAGGTCGACCTTGGCGGCGCGGAACCCGTTCGTGCAGTCCGCGACGGGCAGCCGGAACAAGGCCCGGGCGACGGCGTTGCCGACGCGGGAGATCGCGACGCGATGGAACGGAACGCCTCTCATCCCCCCGCCCAGTGAGTAGCGCGTCGCCTTGATCAGGTCGTAGTCGCCGCGCATCTTCTCGACGAACGGCGCCACGTAGGACGGGTCGGTCGTGAGGTCGGCGTCCAGGAAGAGCGCGTAGCCCAGGCCGCGGCGGGACGCCTCGCGGATACCGGTCACGAGCGCGGCGCCGTAGCCCGCATTGGCGGGGTGCTCGACGACGACGAGGCGCGGGAACTCGGCGGCGAGCCGGCGGAGGATCTCCCGCGTCCGGTCGCGGCTGCCGTCGTCCACGACGATGAGCGTCCCGCGCGGGTCGGTCGCCTCCAGAGCCTCGGTGACGCGGCGGACGCAGCGCTCCGCGTTCGACTCCTCGTCGAACATCGGGACGATGGCGCAATAGCCCCGAGACAACGCCATCGGCGCCGAGGCAACGTCGTTCCCTCCCATTAGAACCAAACCAAAGCGCCCGCTTGGTGCAGCCAGGCGCGGAAGAGGACGTAGGCGTAGCTGGTCGCTTCCCGGAGGAAGTGGAACTGGGAGATGCCCTTCTCCCGGAAGGACTGCTTGCCGGGGACGAAGACGATCTTCCCCCCCGCCAGATGGGTCTTGAAAACGATCTCCGGGATGAGGGAGAGGTTGTTGGCGCGAACCCCGACCGCGAGCAGGAAGGTGCGGTCCACCAGCTTGAACGAGCAGGTGGGGTCGCGCACGTCCCAGCCCAGGAAGGCGCGGACGGCGCCGCGGAACGCGTCCTGGTAGCGCTTGAAGCGCCCGGGGATGTTGTCGCTGTCCTGATCGCGCTCGTAGCGGGAGGTCTGGACCAACTGGGCGCCCTTGCGCGCCTCCGCGACGAAGCGCGGCAGGTCCTCCAGGGGGTGGGCGCCGTCGGCGGTCATCAGCAGGCAGTAGCGGCCGGTCGCGTGGGCCAGGCCGTAGCGGATGAGGGCGCCGAAGCCGCGCCGGGGCTCGAAGCGGTGGACGACGCGGATGTTCAGCGGCTTATGCTTCTGGCGTAGGCCCTGCGCGACGGCCAGAGTGTCGTCTTCGCTCGCGTCGTCGAGGACCAGGGTCTCCACGTCCAAGTCCGCCCCCAGGCAGACGCGCTCGAGCCTCTCCAAAAGCGCCGGGAGGTTCTTGGCCTCGTTGAGGCAGGGGATGAGGACGCTGATCTCCGCCATCGGAGGGGCGCCTCAGCGCTCGACGACCTGCCAGCAGTCCCAGTGGCGCGCGTCGAAGCGGTAATCGTCGCCCTGGCTCTCCTGGAGCGTCGTGGTCGAGAAGATCATGATGCGCGTCCCCTCCTGCAGGGACATCATGCCGTTGGCGTAGCCCGCGGGCACGCGCAGGAGGCACGGCTTGTCGCCGGACAGCACGTAGCGCTTGACGGGCAGGGACTTGGACGGCTTCTCCCAGTCGTCGATCTTCACCGCGCCGACGACCGCGGAGCCGGACAGGACGAAGAAGTACTTGGCTTCCTTCTTGTGGCCGTGCCAGGCGCGGACGAAGCCCGCGCGATGGTTCTCGATGAGGTAGAAGCGCTTGACGTCCTTGAAGTCGAAGGCGTTGACGAAGGACAGGCGGCCGCGGTCGTCGACCGCCAGCCCTCCTTCGATGAGGGTCGGCTCGGTGTCGGCGTTGGTCATATCTCGGTGGGGGCCTCGTAGCCGAGCGGCGACGCCGGCCGGTCGAGGAATTCCTTCAGGAAGCGCTGATTCGAGTGGCGCGGGACGGCGACGTTCTTGATGCGGTTCTGCTCGATGAGGGCCTTCAGCTCCAGCATGCCGGGCTCCAGGTCCCACTTCGCCTCGAAGCCCAGGTCGCGGCGGGCCTTCTCGCTGGTGACGCGGTAGTTGCGGCTGTCCTGGAACTTCACCTCGGTGCGGTGCACCTCCAGTCCCGGGAAATGCCGCAGGAACATGTCCGCCAGGTCGGTGATGCGGACGTTCACGGAATGCAGGTTGTACAGGCCCGTGTGGCGCGTCTCCAGGTTCCGGGCGATGGCCTCGGCCACGTCCCGGACATGGAGCAGGGGCCGGTACTGGTCCCCGCCGAACACGCTGATGCGGTTGTACAGGCACGCCTTGACCGTCAGGACGTTCACGACCAGGTCCAGGCGGATGCGCGAGTAGGTGTCCCCCACCCCGAACAGCGTGCCCAGGCGGAAGACCAGGGCGTTCTTGTCCAGGAGGTGCTTCTCCGCCTCCATCTTGGTCTGCGCGTAGAGCGAGAGCGGGTTGAGCGGGGAGGCCTCGTCGAGCAGGCCGTCCTGGGCGCCGTAGACCGAGCAGGTCGAGGTGAAGAGGATGCGCCCGCCGAAGCGGCGCGAGAGCTCGCCCACGGAGTCGCGGTTGATCTTCTCAGTGAGCTTGGGGTCCATCGCGCAGGCGCCGTCGCCGACCAGCGCCGCCAGCCAGACCACCGCGTCCGCCCACTTCAGGTGCGGGTCCAGGGCTGTCCAATCCCGGATGTCGCCCAGGAAGAAATCCACGGGCTTGCGGTAGGACTCCTCGTACACGAGCGAGTCGTAGACCCGGACCTTGTGGCCGGATTGCGCCAGCCGGTCCGTCAGGGCGCCGCCGACGTAGCCGGCGCCGCCCACGATCAGGATGTTACCCATGGATGTCCTCTTGCCCCATCGTCATTATCGCAATTTTCATGCCCGCTTTGTCAGGGCGCCGTAGAGGGAGAGATGGAAGGTCGAGGGGCCCCTCTCCAGAAGCCAATTCAATCCCAATCCGATCCGGTGGAGGGGATCGGAATGCTCGAAATAGGTCGGCCATCCGACGAACGTTCGGAATTCGGTCAGAGAGAAACCCGCCATCCCTCCCAGACGGGCGATGGTCCGCCGGGTGTTGAGCCTGTAATAGGTCGGGAACGTGTCTATCTCCGCTGTCGGAACCATCAGCGACTTGTACCGGACATGGAACCAGAACGGCGTCAATGAGGCGATCACCGCCACATAGCCGAAACGATTGGGGGTCATGAACAGAAGCCGGCCGCCCGGCTTCAGGACCCGGGCCGCTTCGCCTAAGACCTCCAATGGGCGTTCCAAATGTTCGAAGACATGTTCGCAAAGAACGAGGTCGACGGCTCCATCGTGGAGCGGGATCTTCGCGCCGTCCGCGAGCAGCTTGGTCTGATTCGGATTTAGCTCGAGGCCTTTCTCATCGCAGTCGACGGAGATCAATTTCCGCCCGGGCAGAGCCGCCCCCATCCCTAACGCGTCGCGACCGGCCCCCAAATGGAGAATTTCGTCCCCCGGGCGTGAGAATTCCCTTGCTCGGGAAATGTAATGCTCGTGCGCCGGGACAAACGCCGGGAACCAGCGGCGGTGGCGCGCTTCCACCACCTCGGTGGCTGGGCGAGTCATGAATTGCCTCCGCATTCTGGCCTGATCTGCATGGCTCCCGCCTTCTTGCCGAGGATCTTCAGCGCCTTTACGGCATCTTCCGTGAAATCCCGGCCGGCACTCGTGAGAGTCCTTCCGACTTCCGCGCGCAAGGCGATCAACAAGAAGACCGTCGAAGTCGCGTAGCTGGACACGGACAGCCAGGCGGCCCCAACGATCCCGCCATGACGCAGCGCCCATCGCATGAATCCGATGGTGACCATGAGCCCGGCCGATTCGGCAAGCATGGGGATCCGGGGGCGGCCGAGGCCGCGGAGGCAATCCTCCAAGACGATGTTCAGCGCGAAGAATGCTCCGCCCAACGCGAGGATTTGGGCGGGCTGGATCGCCGCGTCGAATCCATGGCCGAAAACGATAGGGACGGCCCAAGGCGCCGCAACATACAGGACAAAGGTCAAGGCAAGGACGCACGCCATCGTCCAGCGCAGGATCAATTTGAAATATTCCTCACTTCGCGCGGCGGAAGATTCCGCCAGCTTTGGAAAGACGATCGAGCCTATCGCGCCCACGATCGGGGCCAAAAGGCATCCCCACGAAGCCGCGACCGCATACCATCCGAGCTGAGCCGGAGGAAGGAGCGCCGCGATGAAGACTTGGTCCACGTTGCGATTCGCGGCGGAAGGGAGGCTGCTGAACGTCGAATATATCCCGTAGGAAAATGTCTCTTTCAGCGTGCCCTTATCAACGGTCAACGGCTGACCGACGATCCGCATATATGCGAACCAGGCGACCGGAGCCGCGACCAGAGCGCAGGCAAGCAGGTATGCGGTCGCGTAAAACCCGGGAGTATGGATGGCGGCGATCCACCCGACCGCCAAAACGAGGAAGTACAGGCATTGGGGCATGATCCGTAGCCCATTGAATTCTGGGAAGCGCTGCAGGCCCTGGAACGTCGAGGTGGGCATCGCGAACATGATGTTCATCGGAATGAACAACAAGAACAGGAGGCCCGAAATGCGGACGCCCTCCGGGTAATCCCGGAAGACATGCCATTGGTACGGAACGGCCGCTGCGGCGATCACAATGCTCGCGGCCAACGCGCAAAACGTCGCAGTGCCGAGATAGCGTCCGGCGGAATCGGGATTACGCGCGGTGAAGTAGGTCACGCTCTGCCCCCCGCCCAGTATGGCGAGGTACACCAGCAAAGAAGGCAGGACCATCATAGCGGACAGCGTCCCCCGCCCTTCAGGCCCCAAGGTTCGCGCGGCCATCGACGACCCTCCAAACGCGAGGAGAAAGGTCGCGCCATAACCGAGCAAGGACCAGCCGAGGTTCTTGATGTCCTTCAAGCTTGGAAGCCTATGTGCATGGGATCGGCGCATGACTCGCGCTGGTGAGCCGCCGAGAGGAGTTCTTGCGCCTTTCACTCAGGAAGTAAAAAATCACCATGACTAGTCCGCCCCAAAGACCCATAAGGATCAACGGACTCGAGAATCCCCGGATGTATAACGGGATGCTGATGTACAAGAGCGAATATACAGCGGCCATCGGGAATGAAGACACGTTCTCGCGGACGAGTTTGAAGACCCATCCCCAAGCGGCGCCGAAAATGGCCATGTACAGAATGGCGCCGAATGCTCCGAAATCCGCGTATCCTTCGCCTATTGTCGACTGGCTGATCGCCGTCCCGGAATACCCCCCACCGGCATTGAACACCCGGAGGTCGGGGACGATGTCGTCCTGAATCCGGCTCGGACCGTATTGGATGGGCTTGCTGGACCAGATTGAGCGCGGAATCAGCCAATAGAAAGATTCCATCGCCAAACGACCGAAATAATGCCGCTGATTGTTCGGATAAAAATCAACGATCGCTAGAGAGATGTCCCAATCGGCGTACGCCATCATCTCATCTGCGACGTCGTCCATGACCCGGTCCGGGGATATTCGATCGATATCCATATTACCCCGGAAAGCACCGAAAACAGCGCTGAGAATGAAGATTGCGAGGAAGGCGGCACCGATGGATTTGATTGACAGAGGCTTCACCGCATAGTGCGTGATGACGAGGAGGCTCACGGGAATGAACAGAAGCGTCCAGCGGGAGCCAAAAATGGAAAGCCCCACCATGATTGCAGAAAGGAACAGGACGAATGCGACCGCAGAGAGCGCGGTGCGCCGGCGAATCACATGCCGGAAAGGGATCACCACGGATAACCAGGCGAACACGTGGACCAAGAACGAGAGCTCTCCGCTCATCCCACCAACGGCGGCCCGATTGAGATATATAAATGACACTGAAAATCCGGCGCGGGAAAAAAAGAAATAGACCGCACAGGCGTAGGCTGAGAAAGCCACCAGGAACAAGACGATCTCACGCGAAGGAACCCATTGGTCCGGAAGGCTAACGACCGGAATTCGGCGCGAGTTCGAGATGAAGTAATACCCCGCATAGAATGCACACAATCCCGCCGCGGCGACGAGCAGAGAGCGCTCGACGGGGGCGGAGTCGTAGTCGATGGGAATCATGGGGAATCCGAATCGTGCCGGGTCCTTCAGGGTGAGGAGAGGCTTGATGAAGTATTCCAGAAGGAACAGGAGGACATAGAGCCAAATCGGCTCCATCGGATCAAACCGTCGTGAGCGCAGCGCCATGAATCCCGGAAATGAGCACAGCGCGCCGACCAAGAACAGAGATAACCCCCGTGGCCCCGAAAGGTCCAAGCACGCGACAGTGACCGCGACGAGGTATGCCGCGATGAGCGTGAATAGCGCCGAAAAACGGTTAATGCCCGTGCTAGGGGTTGTGGAGGACATAGAAGACCGTGGCAGTCAATTCACGATGCCAGGGCGAAGGATGGACCCAGCCCCATCGCCCAAAAAGTGAAATCTCACGCGCGCAAAGCGCCGCGGTTTGCAATACCTCCACGCACCCATTGTGCTCAGCCATGGGCGATGCGGCTTGATGCATCCTGGGTCACATGGGCGTCCTCTTCGCGGCCGAGAACGTGCAGCAATGAGGCCTCCCGGCTCAGGGAACGCCAATCGAGCGGGTCGCGCCGGGCCGACTCCGCAGCGCTCTTAAGAGCCCGACGCGCGTCGGCCTCGGTCGGAGTCGAGCCCAGGGCCTCGGCGAAGGAGAGAGCGCGCAGGCGCATGGCCGACGGATCCAGCCGGGCCGCGGCGCGCA
>JACQBB010000237.1 GCA_016194625.1 Elusimicrobiota bacterium
GGCGCTGACCCTCCAGCTTGTGGCCGAGCGCCTCATGGAACAGCACCCCGGACATCTCCGGATCGAGGATCGCCGGAGCGGTCTCGGCGTCCTGGACCGGGGCGGCGCGCAGCGCCTCGACCTCGTCGGCCAGCGCGCGCGCGCGCCGCTCGAGCTCGGCCTCGGCCGGCAGGTCCGACCAGGAGCGCAGGACCAGGTTGTAGCCGTCCTCCAGCCGCATGCCGTCTTCGGCGCGCGTGGCGACGCTCACGCGGAGCTCGTGCGGCATCTCCTCGCCGCGCGTGAGCAGGCGCGCGCCCTCGCTGTTGACGAGGAAGCGCCGCGACCACCAGGCCCCCAAGGTGACGCCCGACTCGAAGATCCCGGAGCGGCCTCGGAACACCGCGCTCAGACGGGACGCGATCGCCCGCAGTCGCGCGCGGTCCAGGCGCGGCCCGGGCACGGCCTCGACGCGGCGCTGCGGCGGCTCGGGCGCGAGGTCGTCGAGCTCGTCGACGACCAGCTCCGTCGAGCGCCGCGCCTTCTTCTCGAGCCAGCCTGAGACCGCGCCCTTGTAGGCCTGGTCGGTCAACAGCCAATAGGTCTGGCGCAGGACCTCGGGGTCGGCGGAGGCCGGCGCGTTGACGCCTTGGTAGCTGAGGTCGGTGTTGTCGAGCTTGGCGTCGCCGTAGCGGGCCTCGGCGTAGGCGACGCGGAACTCCTCCAGGTCCTCGCCGACGAGCGCGCCCAACGAGGCGGAGACCTCGTAATGGCGCGAGTCGTGGAGGCGGTAAGCGAGGAAGTAAGGCGGGCCGAAGGAGTCCTGCTTGAGGCGGCGCAGGCTGCGCGCCATCTCGTCCTCGAGCGCGCCGAAGACCTTGTCCGCGGGCAGCGGCGCCGCGCCCCAGGGCTCCGCCGCGGCCGCGGCCGCCAGGCCGAGCGCGAGCAGAAGCAGCGCGCTACTTCTTGACCGGACCGACTTCATAGCCCGTGAACGGCGGCTCGCCCGCGCCCGGCATCTTCGCCGGCGGCGGGAGCTGGCGCAGGCGTCCCTCCTGCTGGGCCTTGCGGTACACGACCTCGAGGTTGCGGCGCGCGTTCTCGAAGGCCGGCTCGAAGCTCAGCGCCTTCCGGTAGGCCTGCTCGGCGGCCTGCAGGTGGCCGGCGGCGTCCTTCGGCGTCTGCTGCTCGGCCATGAAATGGGCGTTGGCGAGGCTGGTGTAGGCCTCCGCGGCCTCGCGCGTCTGACCGGGCATGTTGACGGCGTGGCGGTGCACCCAGCCGCCCTCCTCCTTCACGTAGAGCTGGTAGGAGAGGATGGTGTTGCGCAGGAAGTCCTTGGCGAGCAGGCGCGGCGCGACGGCGCACTTGTCGGCGTCGATCAAGGCCTGATAGGTCTCGATCGCCTTGTCGAACTGCTTGCGCATCATGTAGATCTGGCCCATCCGGTAGTAGTTCGGGGCGAAGACGGGGTCGATCGCCTGGTACAGCTTGAAGCGGGTCATCGCCAGGTCGAGGTAGTGCTCGGCCTCCTCCGGCGGGCGGTGGTTGTTCGGGTCCTGCGCCCACTGCGCGCGGCGCATGTGGAGGTTGCCGACCTGGTGGTGCATCTGCACGTAGTTGGGCGACAGGCGGCGCACCTCGTTGTACCAGTACAGCGCGCGCTCGTAATCGTCCATCGGGACGTTGTCCTTGTCCCCCCAGTTCGGGTTGTAGATCTTCGTCATGTTGAAGCGGTCGTTGAAGACGTTGCCGAGGAAGTACTTCGCCATGACGAAATCGTCGTTGAGCTTGTCGACGATCAGGTAGTTGGCGATCGCCGCGTCCCACTGCCGCTCCTTCGAGAAGTAGATCGCGACGTTGTGGTGGATGTCGGCCTTGAAGTAGCCCCAGAACAGGTACAGCGGATTGAGGCAGGCCAGCGCGATCATCGGCACGACCGGGTTCTCGCTCATCAGGCACAGGCGGATCAACGCGTAGCCCAAGCCGAGCATGCAGCCCGCGAACACGCCCCACGCCAGCCACCACTGCAGCAGCTCGCCGCCCGCGGGCACGCGCGACAGCGGCCCGAGCAGGGAGGCGAACTCGCCCCACATGCCGGCGAAGCCGATGTTCGGCGCCAGCCGATGCCAATCCTTGCCGAACGCGTAGTACAGGATGCCGGCGACGGCGGCCAGGCGCGCGGGCCAGATGACGAACTCGGACAGCGTCTGCAGCAGCGGCGGCTCGACGCCCTCCGCCGGGGCCGGCGCGGCGCCGGGCTCCGGCCGCGGGTGCAGCTCGAACAGCGCGCGCCCGCGGGCCACGTTGACGATCATGCCCGAGAGCAGGCCCAGGTAGACGCCCGACGACACGAAGCGCAGCGACACGTCGAAGAAGTTGTGCGCGAGCATGCCCGAGAACGAGACGAGCAGGCCGGTCAGGTCGTAGGCGCGCGGCGGCGGCGTGCCGTCCTTCGACGCCAGCGCCGTCGTCAGCTGTCCGAGCGACCGGAACCCCATCGTCAGCGTGGTCAGGATCAGCCACAGGAAGATGCCGAAGCCCAGGATGCCGTTGTCGAAGAACTCCTCCAGATACTCGTCCTCGGCGTGGTCGGTCTCGGTGTTGTGCTTGCCCTCGATGTGGAAGATCGGCGGCCGCCGGAACGCCGGGTACAGCGGCGGGAACGAGCCGACGCCCGAGCCGAGCAGGGGCTGGGTGCGGATCATCTCCCAGGTCGCCTCCCAGGTGAACAGGCGGAAGTTGATCGAGACGATGCGGGTCTGCAGGTCCTTGGCGGTGTAGCCGACCAGGCCGATCGCGCCGGCCGCGGCGACGCCCAGGATCTTGTTGCGCCACTCCTTGGTGACGCTCTTGAAGTACGCCAGCGAGACGACGCCGAACAGCACGCAGACCATCGCGAAGCCGAGCCAGGCGCCCTTGGTGCCGGTCGCCATCAGGTTGACGAGCAGCATCGCCATCAGCGGGACCAGGCTCCAGCGCCGCGACTTCAGGAACTGGGTCAGAAGGATGGGGAAGATGATGACCAGGAAGTCGCCGTAGAAGTTCGGGTTCCCGTAGGTGGAGAAGACGCGCGGGCCGAACGCGCCGCGCCAGACGAACGGATCGATTCCCTTGCCCACGCCCGCCGGGAACCAGTGGTTGTCCACGAACTGGAGCATGCCGTA
>JACQBB010000283.1 GCA_016194625.1 Elusimicrobiota bacterium
AGGGTGGTGAGCAGGAGGTGGCCGGTCAGCGACGCCGACAGGGCGATCTCGGCCGTCTCCGTGTCGCGGATCTCGCCGACCATGATGACGTTGGGGTCCTGGCGCAGGATGGAGCGCAGGCCCTCCGCGAAGCCGAAGCCCTGGCGCGGCGCGATCATGCCCTGGGTGATGCCGGGCATCTTGCGCTCGATGGGGTCCTCCAGCGTCACGATGTTGCGCGAGGAGTCGTTGAGCTCGTGCAGGCAGGCGTAGAGCGTGGTGGACTTGCCCGAGCCGGTCGGGCCGGTCACGATGATCAGGCCCTGCGGACGGTTGAACAGGGAGCGCAGGACCGCCGTCGAGGAGGGGTCCAGCCCCAGCTCGTCGAGGGTGACGGTCTTGGAGCCGCGCGGGATGACGCGCAGGACGGCCTTGTCGCCGTACGGGGTCGGGAAGGTGGACAGGCGCAGGTCGGCCTCCCGGCCGCCCAGGTTGATGCTGACGCGGCCGTCCTCGGGCTTGCCGCCGGCCTGCTTCTCGGGGTCGAGACTGCACGCGACGCGGATGTTGGAGACGACGCGCAGGTTCAGCTTGTGGTGGACCTGGAGCACCTCCTCCATCACGCCGTCGATGCGGTAGCGCACGCGCAGGTACTCCTCCTGCGGCTCCAGATGGATGTCGGAGGCGCGCATGCGCATCGCCTCGCTGAGGATGAGCTGGACGACGGCGCCGACGAGCTTCTCCTCGGTGGTCGGCGGCTTGGCCGGCGTGCCGCCCCAGAAGCCGGTCTTCGTCGCCTCCTTGGTCGAGGCGAGCAGGCGCTTGAAGGCGGGGGTCAGCGCCATCTTCTCGAAGGCGGCCATGCGCGCCTCCGTCTCGGCCTTCGACCGCGCCTCGGACTGGGCGCGCGCGTCGGCGTCGGCCTTCGTGACGGCGGCGGCCTTCGCGGCGACGGCGGCGGCCTCGGCGGCGGCGGCCTTGGCCTTCGTCTCGGCCTCGGCGCGCGCGGCGGCCTGCACCTTCGCCTGCTCGGCGGCCTGGACCTGAGCCTTCTTGGCGGCGGTCACGGACGGGTCCTCGGCGAGGGCTCCGGCGTCCGGCGCCAGCATGTCCTCGTAGATCTGTCGGGGCGGCGGCGTCGTCACGTCGGGCGGGGCCTCGTCGCCGCGCCCGGGCATGTTGACCTCGATCGGCGCGGCCGGCGGAGCCGCCGGCGCGAGCCTGGGCTTCAGCGCCTCGAGCAGGTAGCGCGCCACGCCCGGGCGCGCGACCTTCTCGACCTTCGCCCAGGACGCGAAGATGGGCTTGCCCTTGTAGGCGTCCATCGCGGGGTCGGAGCGCGAGGCCTTCATCGCGTCGCGCAGGTTGCCCAGTCCGACGGTCACCGCCGCGGGCGCGGAGCCGCCCTGCCAGACGACGAACACGCCCTCGAGCGCGTCGAAGTGCGGGTCGTCCAGGTTCAGGGCGAAGAACTCGGCCCAGGAGTCACCCTGGGCGGTCTGGACGCGGTTCCAATGGACCTTCATGGACGGCATGACCGTATAAAGGTAGCCGGGAAACCCGCGGAGCGCAAGTCCCGCGTGTTACGGCCGGGGCGGCCAGCAGGCGGCGCGCAGGGAGCCGAGCGCGGGCCCCAGCGTCTCCCACTGCGCGCGGACCTGGCCGACGACGACGAACGCGTCGGCGGCGGTCAGCACGACCAGCAGGGCCAGCATCACGTCGCCCATCATCCGGTGGGGGCGCCCGGTCAGGCGGCGGCGGCCGGCGAGCCCGTAGACGGCGGCGACGACCAGCGCCGGCGCGAACATCGTGTAGACGACGAGCGCGGTCTTGACCAGCATGGTCCGCGCGTCGCCCTCGCACGCGGCGCGCGCGACGACCGGGAAGGCGCGGGAAAAGGGATACGCCAGCGCGCTGAGGACCAGCCACTGCGGCACCGGCTGCCACTGGACGGTGCGCGCGAACCCGGGCCAGTCCCACGGCTCCCGCTTGCGCAGCGCGGAGAACGCCTTGGGCGAGGGCATCAGCGCAGGACCAGGCCGGCGTCGCCGCCGAGCAGCTGCGGCGTCTGGTCGCGGTTGAGGCGGCGCGCCTCGTCCTGCACGCGCGGACGCGCGTAGTCGATCAAGGACTTGGGCGTCACGCGCCCGGAGGCGTCCTTCGCCGCGCCGTCGAGGCCCTTGAGCAGGAAGTAGGTGAACGCGCCGTGGCCCTGCAGGTCCAGCGAGCCCGAGATCTCGTTCGACGCCGACGCGGTCAGCGCGACCACGTTGCGGGGGACGGTCCCGGTCTCGATCCGTGTCAGCAGCGGGCGCGCGCCCGTCGCCAGCAGCGAGCGCCCGCCCGCGCCGGAGAAGCACGCGTCCATCGCGACCAGCACCTGCTTGGCCGGGAGCATGCCCAGGCGCTCGTAGAGGCGGCGCACCGGATAGCCGGTGTTCGCCAGGAAGTTCGGGTCGCCGTCCACGGGGACGAGGTAGGCCTCGCCGCTCGCCGCGTCCGGCGCTCCGTGGCCGGAGAAGTAGAAGTACACGCGGCTGTCGGGCTTGACCAGGCGCGGCAGCCAGGTCTCGACGTTCTTCTCGAGCGCGGACTTCGTCGCGCGCGTGCCCGACAGGTAGGCGATGTTGCGCTCGGGCACGCCGAGCGCGCGCACGTGCGCCTTGAACGCGGCGGCGTCGCGCTCCGCGTAAGCCGCCTTCGGCAGGTCGGGGTAGTCCTCCACGCCGACGACCACCGCGAAGTCGTCGGGGCGGTCGGGCGCCGAGAAGTTCGGCATGACCGGGGGCGGCAGGGTCGGGCCCGCCGTCGGAGCCGGAGCGGAGGGAGCGGCCGCCGGCGCGGCGGCCGGTCGCGGTCGGCGCGCCAGGACCTCGGAGCCGGGGATGCGGCGGAACGCGTCGCCGTTCTCGTCGGAGAGGAGGCGGCAAGCGTCCTGGATGTTGCTGACGAAGTTGTTCGACTCGAAACGGCCGAGCAGCTCGCGGTTGTAGGCCGAGGTCACCGTCGCCGCGTCGCTGAACGTCCTGGGGAAGCTGAAGACGACGTCGCAGGCCTGCGGGGTGGGATGGGCGTCATAGACGGCAGATGCGAAGGCAGCCCGGAGTCCTTCGATGCGGATGTTGTTGATCGTCCCCGGACCTTCGAGGAGGCAGGCGCGCAGGGTCGAACTGCAATCCCCGCCGAACCGGCCGTTCTTCTTGGCGTCCGCATCGTCCGTGGTCTGGCCGCCGGCGCAGCCGGCGAGCGTCGCGCCGAGGACGACGGCGGCGAGGAGAAGGGCGCGGGCCATGAGACCTCCTACTTGACGGCTTCGGCGACCTGGTAGTCGGGGATCGGGGTCGGGTAGCGGCGGGTGAAGCAGGCGGTGCACCAGCCGGACTCGTCGCCCTTGCCGACGGCGCGCAGCATGCCCGACAACGACAGGTGATGGAGCGTGTCCACGCCCAGGAACTTGCGGATCTCCTCGGTCGCGTGCACGTTGGCGATCAGCTCGGACGCGCGCGGGGTGTCGATGCCGTAGTAGCAGGGCGAGACGATCGGCGGGCTGGTGATGCCCATGTGGATCTCGCGGGCGCCGGCCTCGCGCAGGCTCTTGCAGATCTTCTTGGAGGTGGTGCCGCGCACGATCGAGTCGTCGATGAGCAGGACGCGCTTGCCGCGCAGGGCCTCGGGCACGGGCGCGAGCTTGAGCATCGCGGCCTTCTCGCGCAGCTCCTGCGTGGGCTTGATGAAGGTGCGGCTCACGTAGTGGGAGCGCACCAGACCCATCTCGAACGGGACGCCGGACACCTCGGAGAAGCCGAGCGCGGCGGCGACGCCCGAGTCGGGCACCGGCACGACCACGTCGGCCTTCACGCCCTCCATCTCGCGGGCGAGCGCGCGGCCCAGGTCGCGGCGCGCGGCCTGCACGCCGCGGCCGAAGATCATCGAGTCGGGGCGCGCGAAATAGACCTGCTCGAACACGCAGCGCGCGGGCGCGGGGACCGGGGGGAAGGGCTTCAGCGTCTTGAGCTTGGGGCCCTCGACGATGGCCATCTCGCCGGGCTCCAGCTCGCGCACGACCTCGGCGCCGATCAGCGTCAAGCCGGAGGTCTCCGAGGCGAAGACGTGCGTCGCGCCGAGGCGGCCCATGATCAGCGGGCGGAAGCCGTACGGGTCGCGCACCGCGATCATCTTGTCGGGGGTCAGCAGCAGCAGCGAGTAGGCGCCTTCGACCTGGCGCAGGCTGGCGATCAGCGCGTCCTCGATCGGCCCTTCCTGGCGCGCGAGCAGGTGGACGATGACCTCGGAGTCGGTGGACGACTGGAAGATCGCGCCGCGGGCCTCCAGCTTCTTCTTGAGCTGGAGCGCGTTGGTCAGGTTGCCGTTGTGCGCGATCGAGATCGGGCCGTGGCCGGTCTTATAGATGAGGGGCTGGGCGTTCTTCAGCTGGCTGGCGCCGGTCGTCGCGTAGCGCACGTGGCCGATCGCCGTCTTGCCCTCGAGCTTGGCCGCCTCGCCGCTCGCGAACACCTCGGAGACCAGGCCCATGCCGAGATGGGACTGGAACCCGTCCTTGACCGCGGTCACGATGCCCGCCGACTCCTGACCGCGGTGCTGCAGCGCGAACAGACCCAGCTGGGTCAGCTCGGCCGCGTCCGGCCTGCCCGAGACGGCGAAGATCCCGCACATGTCTTCAGTATAGCTTTTGGCGGCGCGGTCTCAAGCCCGGACGACGCGCCACAGGCGGGCCGAGCGCGCGCGGGGGTTCTCGCGCGTCTCCTCGGGCGACGCCTTGCGCGGCGGCTCGGGCGCCGCGCGCCACCGGCCGGCGGCGGCCTGCGCGTCCAGCGCGGCCTTCAGCACGCGCTCCTCGCCGGAGTGGAAGGTGAGGAACGCGGCGCGGCCGCCGGACTTCAACAGCGACGGGAGGTCCGCGAGCAGGCGCTCCAACGAACGGCGCTCGTCGTTGACCTGCAGACGGAGGGCTTGGAAGGTGCGGGTCGCGGGATGAGCGGAGAACGCGTCCTTCTTCACGACCCGTCCGGGACCCAATCCTTTGGCCTTCGCGACGGCCGACGCAAGCTCGTGAGTGGTCTTCGGAGGATGGGCGGCCAGCTCCTGGGCGATCGCGTCGGCGTCGGGCTCGTCGCCGTAGCGGCGCAGGGCGTCGGCGATCTCGGCGGCGGAGGCGCGCGCGAGCCACTGCGCGGCGGTCTCGCCGCGCGAGCGGTCCATCCGCATGTCGAGCGGGCCGTCGACCTTGAACGACATGCCGCGCTCGGGGCGGTCGAGCTGCATCGACGAGACGCCCAGGTCGGCGAAAAGCGCGTCCACGGCCTCCAGGCCGAGCGAGCGAAGCGCCGTCTTCGCCTCGGCGTAGTCGGTGTTCACGGTCTCGACGCGCAGGCCGAGCCCCGCCAGGCGCTCGCGCGTGCGCGCCAGCTCCTCGCCGTCGCGGTCCAAGCCGATCACGCGCGCCCCGCGGCGCGCGAGCTCGGCCGAGTGGCCACCCGCGCCGAGCGTGCAGTCCAGGACGACGGCGCCCGCCAGCGGCTCCAGCGCCGCCAGCGACTCGGCGACCATGATGGGGAGATGCGAGCCGGCGGGCGTGGAGCCGCGCGCCTTGGCCTTCGCCGCCGCGTCGGGGTCGCCGGCCAGCTCCTTGTACTTCTGCGCGAACTCGCGCGGGTGCGTGCCCTTGTAGCGGTCGCGGCGGCGGTGCGCGGCGACGGCCTCGGCCGCGGGACGGTCGTCGGGCGCGAACTCTCGCTCTAACAGGCGCCGCGCCTCGACCCACGCCGTC
>JACQBB010000247.1 GCA_016194625.1 Elusimicrobiota bacterium
ACATCGAGGCGATGACCGAGTCCGAGCTGTTCTGCCTGATGGTGGCGGGCATGGCCACCATCGCCAGCGGCGTGATGGTCGTCTACGCCGGCATGCTGGCGCCCTACTTCCCCGACGCCGCCGGCCAGATCCTGGCCGCCTGCATCATGGAGGCGCCCGCCGCCCTGCTGATGACCAAGCTCCTCATCCCGGAGACCGGCAAGCCCAAGACCCTGGGCGTGGTGAAGCTGGAATACCACGAGAACGCCACCAACATGTTCGAGGCCGCCGCCAACGGCGCCACCACCGGCATCCACCTGGCCTTCAACGTGGCCGCGATGCTGGTCGCCTTCATGTCCCTGCTCGCGATGGTCAACGGCGGCTTCCACGTGGTGTTCGGCTGGTTCGGCCACCCGACGGTGGGCCTGGAGACCGTGCTGGGCTGGGCGCTGTCCCCGCTGGCCTGGGTGATGGGCGTGCCGTGGAAGGACTGCCAGATCATCGGCCAGCTCATCGGCGAGAAGACCGTCCTGAACGAGTTCGTCGCCTACGTCCACATGGCCGACTGGGCCAAGGCCAACATCGCCAACCCCATGGACCCGCGCTCCTTCCGCATCGGCATCCACGCGCTGTGCGGCTTCGCCAACTTCCTCTCCATCGCCATCCAGATCGGCGGCCTGGGCGTCCTCGCCCCGAACCGCAAGGCCGACGTGGCCCGCCTGGGCTTCCTGGCTCTGCTGGGCGGCTCGCTCGCCAGCTTCATGACCGGCTGCATCGCCGGCGCGCTGGTGCCCTGACGCCTCCGCCATGCGCCGGCTGCTCCTCGCCGCGTCGCTGACCCTGGTCCTCGCGGCGGATCTCCAGGCCAAAGACAAGGCCCTGGTCGGGTCGTGGGACAAGGACGGCGCGCCCTACGCCGAGCTCAAGGCCGACGGCACCGGCACGGTGGAGGGCAAGCCCGTCAACTGGGACAACCTGGGCCGGATGCTCGTCATCGTCCATCCCGGCGGCGAGACGGAGACCGCGGCCTTCACGCTGAAGGGCGACTCGCTGCAGCTCCTCATCGACGGCCGGCTGACGGGCTTCACGCGCGGCAAGCGCCGCGCCGGGAAGCCCGCGGCCGCGCGCAAAGAGACGGCGCGCGGCAAGAGCGGCTCCGGCCGCTTGGCGGCGCTCCTGACCTCGTCGCCCTGGTGCTCGTTCACCTACAACCAGATCTCCGGGGCGTCGCACCAGGAGCGCGTCGTGTTCAAAGCGAACGGCACCTGGGGCTCGGGCAGCCGGGGCGAGAGCTACTCGAGCGGCCCGAACGGCTCCGTCGCGGGCCAGAGCGGCTCCGCGGGCGGCGGGCGCTGGGAGACGCGCGGCGAGCGCCTGTTCATGTCCGAGGGGAACGCCCCCCTCGAGGACGCCGGGATCGCCGAGACCCGGAACTCCAACGGCTACCCCATCCTGCGCTCCGGAGCGAAGGAATACTCGCAGTGCCGCTGAACGCGGCGGCGCGCGACGAACGCAGGACGCACGAAAGCATCGACACCCCTTCCTGGGTGAACACGTAAGGCATGAAGCCTCCGAGTCGCTGCCACGAAGGTATCGCGTTTTGCGATACCATGGCCTGCGCCTCGGCGACATTCAGACCCCGGATTAGTTCCGTGCTACACTCGTAGCACGCCATGCCGATCCTCATCAGGCCGCTGGAGCGAGGCTCCCCCGACGAGATCGCCCTCGTCGCTCGCCGCATGCGCTCCACCTTAGCCGAAGTCCTCGGCCGCGCGCGCGGCCGCCGGATGTACTCGCTCGCCTGGCTGGAGCGCCGCGTCCGCTTTCACTTGGACTCGGAACGGCGCGCCCAGGTCTTCGTCGCGCAGGCGCGCGGCGGCGCCGTCGTCGGCCACACCATCGTCCGCGCGGAAGGCGCCGCGTCCGGACGCGCCTTCGGCCTGTTCTCGACGACCTACGTCGCCCCCGCCTACCGGCGCCGCGGCGTCGCCGAGCGGCTGCTGCGCCGCGGCGAGCGCTGGATGCGCCGGCACCGCCTCCCGCGCGCCGCGACCTACACCTCGGAGGCCAACGCCAAGCTCATCCGTCTCTACGAGAAGCTCGGCTACGCGGTCGTCGCGCGCTATCCGCGCAAGAAGATGATCGAATTGAGCAAGCGTCTGACGGGAGTCAGGCGTGGACGGGCGTCCGACGCGCGGGCTTCTTCAGCTTGAAGCGGACGTAGCGCGCCGAGGACTGCGGACGCGGCGGCTTCACGCCGTCCTCCCGCAATCCTTCGAGGTGGAGGGCGATCGCCTCGCGGAGGTTCTTGTTCGCCTCCACGCGCGTCTTGCCGGTGGCCACGCACCCCGGCAGGTCGGGGCAGAAGGCGGAGAAATTCGCGCCCGCCTGCTCGATGACGACCAGATACTTGTTCATTTGAGCCCAGCCTGCTTGTAGATGCTGTTGAGCGTCCCCGGAGCGAGGTCGTCCCCGGAATGGCCGGCGATGGTCACGCGCCCCGGCTTCGTCGGATGCTTGTACTGGCGATGGCTGCCCCTCGTGGCGACGAGAAGCCAGCCGTCCTTTTCGATGAGTCGGATCGCGTCTCGAATCTTCATGAGTATAACCCCGCCCTCGGGGTTCGTCAACAACCTTACGATCGAAGGCCCGATTTTGTTCCCTAACAGAAAGCCCTCCATCGCTGGAGGGCTTTCAACTGTTGGCGCCAACAGTCGGCGGAGCGGCTAGTGCCCGTGGGCGGCGGGCGCTTCCTTGCTCTCCTTCGTGAAGGAGAGCAGGAACAGCATCACCGCCAGCACGGCGTAGCCGGCCGCGAACTGGTAGGGGATCTGGTTGGCGGGCGCGGGCAGGCTGGACGGCCAGTACATGCTGCCGTCGGGGATGGCGGAGTGGATGATGCCGACGAAGGAGAAGCCCGCCAGGATCGCCAGGTACAGCGACGAGGTCTTCAGCTCGCGGTCGATCAGCTTGGCCAGGAACGCGCCCCACAGCATGCCGGTCAGGATGAAGCCGTTGCCGAGCGCGACGGTCACCAGCATCTCGGGCAAAGTGCGGCCGCCCTCGACCATCAGCTTGTTGAAGTTCTCCATGGGGACGACGGACGGGTTGGAGAACTTGATCTGCAGAAGGCGCGCCAGCGTCGGGAAGTAGGAGAAGGCGACGGCGGGCGCGTGCTTGGCGGGGCAGGCCAGGAAGGCCTGCGCCATGATGTCGATGCCGACGAAGATCAGGATGGGCGCGATGACGGCGCGCGGGATGATCTCCACGAACCAGCTGACGTAGCCCAGCATGCCGCCCAAGCCGATGAACAGGCCGGTCATCAGGGTATAGCCCGCGCGGGAGCCCATGGCCTTGTAGGCCGGCTGGCCGATGTAGGGCGTGGACTGCGCGACGCCGCCGCACACGCCGGCGATGAGCGTGGCCACCGCCTCGGTGAGCAGGATGTCGCGCGTGCTGAAGTCGTCGCCGGCCACGCGGGCCGACTCGGTGACATTGATGCCGCCGATGACGGTGAGCAGGCCGAACGGGAGCGCGATGGGCAGGAACTTGAGCGCGGGCTGCACGCCCTTGAGGAAGTCCAGCGTCGGCCACGGGAAGCCGAAGTGGAGCGTGGCGGAGGGCGCCGTGTAGGCGCCGCCGGCCCAGCCGTGCGGGGCGAGCAGGTAGTACAGGCCCGTGCCGACGAGGATCGAGGCCAGCACGCCGGGGAAGTTCTTCGGGAGCCGGATGCCCGCGATCAGCGAGTAGAAGATGATGCCCAGCGCCACCATGCCCACGATCGGCGCGCCGAAGATGTCGAGCAGCGGGATGAAGCCGATCAAGGCCAGGCCGATGCCGGCCAGGGAGCCCAGCAGGCCGGCCTGCGGCACGACCTTCTGCACCCAGGCGCCGAAGAACGAGAAGACCAGCTTGAAGATGCCGATGAAGACCATCGTGGCCATGCCCACGTACCAGG
>JACQBB010000248.1 GCA_016194625.1 Elusimicrobiota bacterium
CTCCAGCTGGTAGGCGTGGTCGGCCCGCTTCGAGCCGGGGTCGTAGATCGGCAGGCGCACCGACGCGCCGAGCGTCAGCACCTGGTTGGCCATCATGTCCTGGTACTGCACGCCGATGCCGACCGAGAACTTCTCGACCCACGGGATCCAGTCCATCAGGTTCAGCGGGTCCTTGCCGAGCTGGGCCTCCATCCGGTCGCGGTCCAGGCCGCCGAGGATGGTCTGGAAGCGGTCCGGCGAGGCGATCAGCGCGCGGATGCTCGCCAGCAGCTGCTCGAGGTCCTGCTGGCTCAGGTCCTTGAACGGCGAGTCGGCCGCCGGGTCGCGGCCGGTCATCGAGTTGTAGCGCAGCACCGCCTGGTGCAGGGCGTCCTCGGCCTTCGCCAGACGGACCTCGGCGTCGCGGCGCACGGGCTCGGACGGCGCGTTCTGGCGCAGGAACTCCGCGACCTTCACGTCCCACTGCGCCTGCGCGATTTCCACGACCGACGACTGCCAGTCCTTGGTCAGCTGCATCAGGCGGTCCTGCAGGCGCAGGCCCTCCCGGTACAGCGACGCCGACTTGTCGCGGATCAGGTTCTTCTGGGTCTTCGTCAGCGCCATCTCGGTGTAGGTGCCGACCGTGAAGCCGCCGCCGACCGCGCGCTCGGCCTCGTCGTTGGAGACGGCGCGCGAGGTGAAGCCGACCATGCCGCGCACGCGCGTGTTGTCCATGAACGCGCCGGCCTTGCGCAGCTCGTCGATGTCGCGGCGCAGGGTGCCGACGTCCTGGGAGACCAGCTTGCGCGCGACGTCCTGTTCGAAGACGCGGTTCAGCTCGGCGACGGTGCGGGACTGCTTGGCGGCGTCGCCGCCGAAGAAGTCGGTCATCTCCTTGTTGAAGGCCCTCAGCGACTCGCCGCCCTGCAGGGTCTTGGCCGAGTTGTCGGCGACGCTCTGCCACAGCTGGGCGAGCGTGAACGAGGTGTTCAGCGCGAGCGTCAGGCGGTCGTTCTGGCCGATGTACTGCGAGCCGTAGCCGAGCGAGATCGAGGTGTTGTCGCCGGTCTTCTTGACGATCTCGGCGTAGTGCGTGCTCTTGTTCCCGATCAGCTGGCCCTCGGCGCTGACCGTGATGCCGGAGTCGGGCAGCGTGAACGAGAGCCGGTCGCCGAACTTGTCGGCGACCGTCCCCGCCTCGGCCGTCAGGCGGTTGTCGATGCGCAGCCAGGTCTTGCCCTCGTCGTTCTTGATCGAGAAGCCCTTCAGCACCGTCGCGCCGGCCGACTGCTGGTTGATGTCGTCGGTGCCGGAGGTCTTGGCGTAGAACAGGTCCACGGTGAAGGTGTCGCCGCCGCCCTGCGGGTTCATCAGGCGGTTGATGTCGAAGCTGGGGCCGACCTGCGTGCGCGCGAAGTACTTGTTGTCGCCCTGCGCGGTCACCGGGAAGTTCTGGTTCAGCGTCGGGTCGTAGCCGGTGAAGTCCAGGTTCACGTTCTCCAGGAACCGGCGGGGGTCCTTGGCGAACAGCACCTGCTGCTGGGCGTTCAGGCGCATGACCTCGGTGAGCTTCAGCGAGGTCTTCAGGTTGCCGCCGTAGTAGTACGGATGGTCGCCCGAGTCCTTGATCGCCATGTCGCCGTAGCCCGCCAGGCCGACGTACAGGCGGTCGCCCATCAGCATCATCGCGTAGTCGTCGAAGACCATCAGGCGGCTCTCGCCGATGTTGCTGCCGACGGTGTTGTCGGGCGGGATGTCGAAGCCGAAGCGATGGAGGTCGACGTTCAGGTAGTTGACGAAGTCGCGGTTCTGCAGGGTCTCGACCTGGACCTCGACGCCCTTGTCGCCGTACGGCGCGTTCTGGCCGGCGGCGCTCGGCGGGCTGTTGAACGCGTAGCCGTTGAGGCTGACGTTGTTGCCCCACCACTGCGCGACGTTGCCGAGCGTGACCCAGGAGCCGGTCTCCAGGCCGTTGGGCACCGAGAACTTGGACTGGTAGACGAGATAGAACCCGTCGGCGTTGTCGCCGAAGTCGATGACGCTGGCGCCGGGGATGAACGCCGACAGGCCCTGCGGGTTCTTCAGCAGGTCGCCCTTGATCGCGGCCACGTCCTGGTGGGCGATCGCCTGCGAGCCCTGCGTGAGCAGGCCGATCGTGGCGTCCAGGAACGAGGAGAACTCGGACTTCTTGATCACCAGGGTCTGCGCCTGGTCGCGCGCTCCGCCCATCGAGAAGGCGGAGCGGCCGATGCGCAGGGCCTCGATGCGCCGCACCAGGTCGGGCGGCAGGGTGCCCTGGTACTTCGGGTCGGCGAGCAGGGCGGCCAGCTCCTGCTGCTTGGCGTCGACGCCGGTCAGGCCGGCCTGGACGATCTGCTTCGAGCGGCCCAGCTGGTCCTCCAGGTCGTGCCAGGAGATGTTCGCCTCCAGCACCGCCCGGGTCTTGTCCTGGAGCTGGGACACGTCGTCGCTGACGCGCTTCAGGGCGCTCTGCTCCTTCGGGTTCAGCTGGGACATCCAGGAGGTCACCTTCGCCTTCGTCTCGTCGAGGTGGCTGTAGGTGTCCTGCAGGGTCTTCTCCATCGTGTTCAGCGCGGTGATCTCGTTGCTGTTGACGGTGGAGCCCTTCGAGTAGATCGTGCTCAGCGAGTCGTAGTAGGTGTTGATCTTGTCGATCGTCGAGAACGAGCCCTGGTCCCAGCTCGTCTTCAGGCCGTAGAACGCGACGCCCTCGCGCAGGAACGCGTCCAGCGACTGGAACATCGCGACCTTGCGGGCGTACAGCGCGTCCGGCGACTCGCTGGAGCCGTTGGAGTTGACGAAGGAGACGTCCTGGTCGGTCTGCGCGATCGCCGACGACAGCGCCGACGACGCGTGCGTGAGGAAGGCGACCGCCTTCGGGACCTGGTTGGTCAGGCCGTCCTGCGC
The DNA here is from genome assembly GCA_016194625.1 of Elusimicrobiota bacterium. Next base: position 2,908 of record JACQBB010000248.1, read on the forward strand.
GGCGGCGACCACCGCGTCCGAGTACAGGTAGCGCGCGACCGCGTAGGCCGCCGGGGCCGTGTTCGGCTGCTGGAGGCTGGACGGGACCAGGCGCTTGGCCGCGTCGAGCGCGAGCAGGGCGATCTGCTGGTTGACGGCGAGCGTCGGCGACGGCTGGGTGCCGACCGGGACCGTCCCGCCGCCGGCGCCGATCGTCACCGTCGTGCCGCCCTGGTTCTGCGCCTCGTCGGCGACCTTCTTGAGCTGGTCGCCGAGGTCCTGGATCAGGTGCGCGTCGACGATGCCCTGGATCCTCGCGGTGCTGGCCGCGTCCGTGCCGACGCCGGTCGGCAGCTGGTAGGCGCTCAGGTCGTACTTGCCGCCGGACAGCGTCTTGATCTTGCCCAGGATCTCGTTGATCGTCGCGTCCTGGGCGTTCATCTCGGCCGCGCGCGAGGTCTTCTCGGCGCCGTACTGGGAGATCTTCATCGGGAGGCTGTAGGGCTGGGTCTCGCCGTAGAGGACCTCGGTGCGCGCGCAGCCGGACGCGCACTGGCGGTCCACCATGTCCTTCTGGTACTCGGTGATGCCCTCGTGGTGGCCGGTCGCGTCGTCGTAGCCGTCGATGTACTTCTGCAGCGAGGCCTTCCAGCTCGCGATGCTCGCCAGCGAGCCCGGGACGTCGCCCGCGGAGCCGCCGAAGCTCGCCAGCGCCCACGGCAGGGTCTTGTCGTACAGGTCCTTCGTCTGCGTCATCAGCGTGCGCTTGGAGTCGTACAGCTTGTAGAAGTCGTTGTCGGGCGAGGCGCCGGCGCTCTTGATCGCGTCCTGCTGGTACGGGATCAGCGTGTCGGTCAGCATCGACTTCGCGCCGTTCAGCGCCGGCAGGATGGTGTCGCGCAGCAGCGCGGTCTTGCGGTCGATCAGGGCCTGGCCGCCGCCCGCCCCGGTGTTGACGAAGGCGACGTCGGCGTTCACGTCGGCCTGGATCGCGTTCATCATGTTCTGGACGCCCTGCAGGCCGGAGCGGGCCGCGGGCAGGGTCGTCGCCATCGCCTTGTTGATGTTGTCGATGACCGCCTGGTCGTAGGACGAGCGGATCACCTCGCGCGCCGCGGCCGGCGTCAGCTGGGCGGCCAGGATCAGGTCCATCTTCGCCTGATGGACCGCCGGCGTGTCCGTCCCGGCCGGGAACTTCACCGCCTTCAGCTTGTCGCCGTAGGTCTTGATCGCGGTCTGCAGGTCGGTCAGCGACAGCCCGGAGAGCATCGGCACGCTGGAGCCGGTCATCGCGTTGAGCTCCTGGGCGATGACGTCGAGCTGGGCGAGCGCGGTCTGCAGGTTCGCGCGCGACTGCGCCATCTCGGTCTGCGTCTGGGTCAGCCAGCGCGGCAGGGACTCGGGGTGCGCGTCGCCGAACTCGTCGACCACCGTGGCGGAGTTGCCCGGGTCCATCATCCGGTTCACCGAGTCCAGGTTCTTCTGGTAGGTCGCGGCCTGGTTCTGCCAGTAGGTGCGGCGGTCGGACAGGACCTGCAGCATCTGCGCCGGGGTCGGGTTGGTGACGTTGACGTCCGGGCCCGGGACCGCGACGACCAGGATGCCCGCGAACTCGATCGGCGCGGTCGGGATCTTCGCCAGGCCGTCCTGCGCCTTCCTGATGTAGTCGTCGACCTGCGCGAGGTCGTCCTGGAAGGTC
>JACQBB010000038.1 GCA_016194625.1 Elusimicrobiota bacterium
CCGACGCGCCCGCCCGACTCGCGCACGACCACGTCCCAGTAGCCGGTCGCCGCGCCCGACAGCGAGACCGTCCCCGAGAGGTGCTGCGCGTCCGGCACCGAGACTCCCGTCGCCGCGATGCTCGTCCACGGCGCCGACAGGAACTCCGCGCTCGCCAACGCCGCCGTCGGGTAGCCGTTCGTCGCCCCGCCGTACACCAGCACCCGCCCGTCCGCCAGCCGCTCCGCCCCGTGGAACAGCCGCCCCGTCGTCATCGCCGGTCCAGCCGTCCAACGCCCCGCCGCGGGATCGTACAGCTCCGTGGCCGCCGTCGCGCTCGGCGACGCGGAACCGCCGACCACGAGGACCTTGTCGTCCACCGCGAACGCCACGCCCTGACTGTGCGGGTCGCTCATGCTCGCCGCCGTCGACCACGCGTTCGCGTACGGGTCGTAGATCTCCACCGACACCGTCCCCGAACTCGCCGTCGAACCGCCCGCCGCCAGCACCCGCCCGTCCGGCAGCAGCGTCATCGTGTGCGAATACCGCGCCGTCGACATCGACGCCACGCTCGTCCACGAGCTCGACGCCGGGTCGTACACCTCCGCCGACGCCAACGTCGGCCCGTTGGCCACGCCGCCCGCGATCAGGAACCGTCCGTCCTTCAGCGTCACCCCGGCCGCCGCGATGCGCGCCGTGCTCATCGACGGCCCCGCGCTCCACGTCCCCGCGCTCGGATCGTACAGAGCCGTCGCCGCCGTGTGCGTCCCGTTGGCGAACCCGCCGCCGACGGCCAGGACCTTCCCGTCCGGCCTCACGAAGGTCAACGCCCCGTCCAGCGCCTGCGGCATCGACCCCGTCGCCGTCCACGACCCCGTCGCCGCGTCGTAGACCTCGGCCGACGAGATATCCACCGGACTGGCGTTGTTGACGTTCTGCCGTCCGCCCGCCGCCAGCACCCGCCCGTCCGACAGCAGCGCCACCGTCGCAAGGTAGCGCGACGCCGTCATCGTCGCGGCCGCCACCCACGAGCCCGTCGCCGGGTCGTAGATGTCGGCGTTGGTCAGCGTCGTCACCCCGCCCGTGAACCCGCCCACCACCAGCACCCGCCCATCCTTCAGCACCACCGACTGGCCGTCGTTGCGCGCCGTCGCCATCGAGCCCGTCGCGGTCCAACTCGACGACCCCAACGACGGACGCTCCAGCGCCAGTGACGCGCTCGCGTCGAAGCCGGACCCGACGACGGTCATGGATGAGAGATCATCCACGGCGGCCGACGAGGGGGAGACGGAAGAAAGCGCTGGAGCCGTCGTCGCAGCAGAGGCGGGAGACAGCGCGGCCGCGGCGGACAGCAACGCCCACAAGGCGGCTCGGCGCGCACGGTTCACGGGTGGCCCCGTTCCTTTATAACCCCCGTGCGGGGCGGCGCGCAAGACCTATTTTGGTCGGTTCGAGAAGGTCAGGAAGACGCGGCGCCGCGCACGACGCGCGCCGGCAGGGAGAAGTCCGCCAGCGCGGCGCGGACCTTGGCCTCGGTGTCGGCCGGGGCGGAATCCTCGACGAAGACCACGATCTCGGTCGCGTCGAGGCCGAAGGCGGCCAGGCCCGGGATCTTCTCCAGGCGCGCGGCGAGCTCGTCCTCGGTCGGCGCCGCGGAGGCCGACGCCTGCGGCGGCGTCCCGCGGACCTCGTCCATGAAGGCCTGCTCGCTGGGCTCGCGGCCCAGGAAGGCGCGCAGGGAGTCCATCTCGGGGCGCTCGGAGCCCACTTCCAGGATCTCCTTGCGGTAGCGCGCGCCGACCTCGGGGGAGACGACGCCGGCGGCCTTGAACAGCGTGAAGATGTCCTGCGCGAACACCTTCGACCACAGGTAGGCGTAGTAGCCGGAGCCGTAACCGCCCATCAGATGGTCGAAGCTGGAGACGAAGTGGGTCGCGGGCGTCGTGGCGACGCCGGTGATCTCGGCGATGATGCGGTCGAACACCGCCGACGGGTCGGCCGGAGTGGTCGAGTGGAGGATCAGGTCGCCGAGCGCGTAGGCGGTCTGGCCGGCGTAGGAGGCGCCCTCCATGAACGAGCGCGACGCGAGCATCTTCTCGAACAGCTCCTGCGGCAGCTTCGCGCCGGTCTCCCAGTGGCCGGACAGCTCGTCGAGCACGCCGCGGTCCCAGATGAAGTTCTCCAGCATCTGCGACGGGGCCTCGACGAAGTCCAGCGCGACCGAGGAGCCGGAGAACGAGGAGTAGCGCGCGGTCGTCAGCGTCTGGTGCATCAGGTGGCCGAACTCGTGGAAGAAGGTCTCCACGTCGCCGTGGCTGAGCAGGGACGGCCGGCCGGGCGCGGCCTTGGGGAAGTCGGCGACCATCGCCGAGACCGGCTCCTCGTAGGTCCCGTCGGGGCGCGCGCGCCCGGAGACGAGCGGGTACGCGGCCGGGTGGCCGTGCTTGCCCTCGCGCGGCGTCAGGTCCAGGTAGAAGTGGCCGATGCGGCGGCCCGTCTTCGTATCGGAGATCTCGAACAGGCGCACGCCCTCGGCCCACTTGGGTCCGCCCTCGATCTCCCGGAAGGTCACGCCGAGAACCTTCTGGTACACGCTCATCGTGCCCTCGACGACGCGGTCCACGGGGAAGTACTGCTTGACCTGCTGGGCGTCCAGCGCGTAGCGCTCCTCGCGCAGCTTGCGCGCGTAGAACATCCGGTCCCAGGCGTTCAGCTCGGTCGCCGACGGGTCCAGGCGGCGCTTCATCTCCAGCACCTCGGCGGTGTCGCGCCGCGCGCGCTCCATCACCGCGTCCTTCACGCGGTTCAGGAACTCGAGCACGCGCTCCGGCGTGCCGGCCATGCGGTCCTTCAGCGCCATCGTCGGGTAGTCCTTGTAGCCGAGCAGGCGCGCGGTCTCGCCGCGCAGCTGCAGGGCCTCGCGCAGGACCTCGACGTTGCGCTCGCCGCCGCGGTTGTCGAACTTGGTCAGGTACGCCTGGCGGTGCTCGGAGCTCTCCGCGTAGCGCATGTACGCCATCAGGCTGGGCTCGTCCACCGGGACCTTGTAGCGGCCCTGCTCGTCGCGCTCCAGCGTGGCGACGAAGTCGGCGGGCAGGCCCTTCACGCCGTCCTCGCCCACGACCAGCTCGTCCTTGCGCTCGTCGATGTTGCGGCCGAACTCGGCCGCCAGGTCGCCCAGGCGCTCCTGGACCGCCTTCAGGCGCTCGCGCTGCTCCAGCGGCAGGCTGAAGCCGTTCTCGCGGAAGCCCTTCACCGTCGTGTCCATCAGCTTGCGGTCGGCGGGGTCGAGCGTCTCGTTCTTGGCGGCGGCGGCCTCGAACACGCGGTACAGGTCCTCGCGGTGGGACAGCGCCACCGAGTCGGCGCCGACGCGCTTCTCGAGCTCGTGCGCGGCGGCGCGCACCGCGGGGTCGGGGGACACGGACGACAGGAACAGCATCGGCACGATCTCGCGCGCCCAGACCGCGGTCGCCTCCTCGAACGGCTTGACCGTGTTGGCGAAGGTCGCGGCCTGCGGCGCCGTGGCGACGATGCGCGCCAGCTCCGAGTTCAGGCTCGCGGTGACCGCCGCGTAGCGCTCGCCGATCTGCGCGGGGGTGAAGTCGAAGCGGACGCTCGGCGCGACCGGGGCGGGCAGGCCGCGGGACGCGGCGCCCGGCAGGGAGACGACCTGGGCGGAGGAGACGACGGGCAGGAAAAGGGCGACGGACAGCGCGAGGGGGAGCATCCGTTTCATATTGAGGAGAGTCTACGGATGCGGGAGCCCGGGCAGATGAGTCCAAGGACCCGGACGGACGCGGGCGACGGGCCTACGGGTGGCTGGGCCTCGGCTGGGGGAGGCGGTTCATCGCGCGCAGCGTCGCGCGCCAGCGGACCATCGCCTCCTCGTATTCGGCCCGGCAGACGGCGACCTTCGCCGCCCAGACGCGGCGGTGGTCGGCGGCCCACTCGCGGCGGCGCCGCCGGTACTCGGCCTTGGCCAGCAGGTAGCGCTCGTGCGCCTCCTGAAGGCGCGTGGAGCCGATCTCCAGGCGCGCCTCGACCTTCCGCCACATGCGCTCGGGCGCGCCGATCGCCGCCAGCCGCGCGGCGACCGCCTCCTTCTCGACCTGGAGGCGCGCCTTCACGATCAGCGGCTCGGGCACGCGCTTGAGCTTCCAGGCCTGGCCGGTCCACTTCAGGAGGTTGATGAACCACTTCGTCGAGTCGAACTGCCACCACTTGATGCCGTTGCGGTAGTCGGCCTGGAACTTGTGGTGGAAGTTGTGGTAGCCCTCGCCGAAGGTGAGGGGGGCCAGCCACCAGGAGTCGCGGGCGGTGCCGGTCAGGTCGTAGGGGCGCGTGCCGAACATGTGCGCCAGCGAGTTGATGAAGAAGGTCGTGTGATGGACCAGCACGCAGCGCAGCACGCCGCCGAAGATCAGCCCTCCCAGCGGGCGACCGCCGGCCAGGCCGATCAAGGTGGGGAGCAGGAAGGTGAAGCCGACGACCAGCGGGATGTAATACCGGTGCTGCCACACGACCAGCGGGTCCTTGAGCAGGTCGGGGGCGTTCTCGAAGCGGCGGTTCCGGTCGCGCGTGTCCTTGAAGAAGATCCAGCCCATGTGCGCGTAGAAGCCGCCCTTGGTGATGTCGTACGGGTCGCCGTCGCGGTCCACGTAGCGGTGGTGGTAGCGGTGGTCGCTGCCCCAGTTCAGGACGGAGTTCTCGACCGAGGCGGCCCCGAAGACGAGGAAGAAGAGCTGGACGGGCTTCGAGCACTCGAACGAGCGGTGGGAGTAGTAGCGGTGGTAGCCGGCCGTCACGCTCACGCTGGTCAGGACGAACATCACGGCGAAATTCGCGGTCTCCAGCCAGGTCACGCCGTGCCGCCAGCCGTACCAGACCGTGCCCACGACGGCGACGAGGGGGGTGAGGGTGAGGAACGAGGCGTTGACCCAGTCGATCGGGCGCTCCGTCTGCTGCCGCGGGCGGTATTCGTTCATGCTCCCAGTGTAACGGTTTGCGCGCGCGCGCCGCAACACCTCGGAATTGGTATCCTTACGCCGATGTTCGGCTCGCTCCCGATGTCCCGCTGGGCGTCCTACCTGGTCGTCGCCGCCGCGCTGTACGCGGTCTCGCGCGCCGGCCTCGGCCACGCGCTGATCGCCGGCCTGTTCGCGCACATGATGCTCGACCAGGTGGATTCCCTGCTGCGCGAGCGCGGTCTCTCGCGCCCGGTCGCGCGCTGGTGCTCGGTGGCCGCGTTCGCCGTCGTCGCGGCGCTGCTCGCGCTCGTCTTCGTCTCGTTCGTGCGCATCGGGCTCTCCCGCCTGCCGCTGCTGCTCGACCGCCTGCTGCCGCGCATGGACGCGCTGGCCGCGCGCTTCGGCGTCGCGCTCCCGTTCGACAACGTCGCGGAGCTCGGCCCGCTGATCCTGGAGACGGTCCGCGAGAACGCGCGCTCGGTCACCA
>JACQBB010000039.1 GCA_016194625.1 Elusimicrobiota bacterium
CGCCGGCGGTGGAGGAGCAGGTTCGCGGCCTTGACCTTTGCGGCGGACCAGACGTTTCCGGACGGGATGGGGTTGGTGTCGGGCTCTTCGCAGTAGTCGCAGTGCAGGTTGCAGCCGCCCAGGCGGACGAAGACCTGGCGCTCGCCGACGCGCGGGCCCTCGCCTTGCAGGGACGAGAACACCTCGAGCGTGCGGGCGCGGACGGCGTCGGACAGCTTCAGCGTCAAAGGGCGGGGTCCTTGGAGCCGGACTCGCGGAAGCCCTTGGCGCGCAGCTGGCAGGAGTCGCACTGTCCGCAAGGGCGCGCGCCGCCGGCGTAGCACGACCAGGTCAGGTCCAGCGGCGCGCCGACGCGCGCGGCCATGTCCACGATGCCCTTCTTGTCCAGGTGCAGCAGAGGCGCGAGGACCTTGATCGCGCCGCCTTCGGCGCCGACCTTGGTGCCCAGCTTGGCGACCTTGGAGAAGGCATCTAAGAACGGCGGGCGGCAGTCGGGGTAGCCGGAGTAGTCGAGCGCGTTGGCGCCGATGACGATGGCCGAGGCGCCGAGCGCGTCGGCCAAGGAGGCGGCCAGCGCCAGGAACATCGTGTTGCGCCCGGGCACGTAGGTGGACGGGATCGCCCCGGTGCCGATCTTCTCGAGAGCGATCTTCGGCAGCTTGAGTTTTTTATTCGTCAGCGACGAGCCCTTCAGCCACGGCAGGGACAGCTCCACCTCGTGCAGGGGCGCGCCCGCCTTCTTGGCGACCGCGCGCGCGGCCTTCAGCTCGCGGACGTGGCGCTGGCCGTAGCGCACCGCCAGCGCGACCGGGGAGTAGCCCTGCTTCTTGGCCCAGTACAGCGCCGTCGTGGAGTCGAGGCCGCCGGAGAGGAGGACGATGGCCTTCTTCTTCATGCTCAGGCCTTCTTCTCCGGGAACTTGCCGTCGAGCGCCTCGCGCACGACGCGGACCGTGTCGGGTCCGAAGTTGCCCTTGTCCACCATCCAGCGCAGGTAGCCGGGATCCTGCTGGGCGACCTCGCGCAGGGTCTTGCCCTTGTGCTTGTTGCCGAAGGTGAAGGCGGCCTCGCCGTTCTTCCAGGCGAACTTGCCGTCGGCGTCCACGCGGCTGGGGTCCACGGCCGAGCAGAACGCCGCCAGGCCGGCCACGTCCTTGGGCAGGTCGGCGTAGTGGTCCACCTGCGCGAACAGCACCTCGAGCGCGGCGCGCACGTCGGCCTCGGCGCGGTGCGCGCCGGACAGGTCCTTCTTGCAGTAGAACTTGTAGGCCGCGGTCAGGTCGCGGCGCTCCTTGCGCTGGAAGATCGTGAACGAGTCCACCACGCGGCGGCCGTCGGCCGGCCAGTCGTAGCCCGCGCGCTTGAGCTCGTTGGTCAGCAGCGGGATGTCGTACTTGGCGGCGTTGAAGCCGGAGATGTCGGCACCGTGGAACAGGTCCAGCAGCTTGGGCGCCAGGTCCTTGATGGTCGGCTGGCCGCTCACCATCGCGTCGGTGATCTTGTGGACCGCGGTCGCCTCGGGCGGGATCGGCACGCCCGGGTCCACCAGCGAGGAGAACACCGTCTCCGTGCCGTCCGGCTCGCGGCGCAGGACGCAGACGTCGACGATGCGGTCCTGCATCACGTCGGTGCCGGTGGCTTCCAGGTCGAACACGCACAGCGGTCGGTCGAGCTTCATCATCGGGGTGGCTCCGGGGACGGCATGGTCGAAGTGGAGAGCGGGACGGACGGCGCGGCGGTGGAGACCGGCACCGTGACGGCGGCGGTGGACAGCGGGACGGACACGGTCTCCGTCGAGACCGGGACCACGACCACGGGCGCGCGGACGGTCGCGGTGGACGGGACCGGCTCCACCCAGCCGCGCGGGCGGCAGTCGTAGGAGATGTGGACGTATTTCTCGAGGACGAAGTGCTCATCGCCGCGCGCGAGCGTGGCGGAGATGTCCTCCTCGGAATATTTCGCGTCGGCGTCCATGCGCGCGTACTCGTCGAGGACGCGCGGCTCCAGGTCGCGGCCGCAGTTGCGCGCCATCAGACGGCGCGCCAGGCGCCGGCGGCTGGCGACGATGAGCGGCCAGCCCTCGGCCGAGTAGCGGACGTGCCCCCCGCCGAAATCCACGAAGCCCACTTCCTTGACCGGCCCCTTGCGCGGCTTGCGGCGCTCGACCGTCTCGGCGACGCAGGCCGAGAGGACGCACGCGGCGAGAGCGAGGAGGAGCGCGCGCCTCACTTGAGCGGCCTCAGCTCGCCCGACGCCTCGGGCTCGGGCGCGGCGCGGCCGGACAGGCGCTCGGCGCAGCGCTTGCCGTCGAGGAGGGTCTCCTCCATGAACGAGTACTTCCAGCCCCCGTAGCGGCCGATGGACTCGACGCCCGCGGCCTCGAGGTGGCGGAAGATCGTCGTCACCGCCGGCGTGCGCGCGAAGTCGTACACCACGTAGCCCACGTCCACCGGCATCCAAGAGCGCGCGGACAGCTCGTCGGAGGATTTGAGCAGGCCGCAGTCGCGCAGGCCCTTGAGGATCGAGGCCTCCAGCGCCTTGCGGTCCACGCGCGTCCCGCCTGGCCGCGACACCTCGACGTAGAGGGAGCTGTGGCCGGCGGGCGCGACCGCCGACGAGAAGTTCGACGAGCAGCCGACGCGGTAGAACGGGTACTTCTTCTCCGGGAAGTAGACCCAGTGCTTGTCGGTGACGCCCGCGCGCGCCACGCCCAGGTTCAGGTTCCACACCGTGTTCCAGCGCAGCGCGCGGCGCGCGGCCTTCACCGCGGGCGGCAGGGGCGAGGCCAGGTCGAGGAAGCGGTTCAGCGGCAAGGTGTTGACCAGGCGCTCGTAGCGCACCTCGCCCAGACCCGCGACGACGGCGACCTTCTCGCGCAGGTCCACGGCCGTCACGCGCGCGCCGGTGCGCACCACGCCCGGCTCCAGCCGCGCGGCGAGCGCGTCGGGCAGGCTCTGGATGCCGCCGCGCACCGGGTAGCGGAAGGACGCGTTGTAGCCGAACAGCGCGTTCCGGTCGGTCAGCGCGCCGTACAGCACCTCGGACGCCGAGGGCTTGGGCACGAAGCGTCCCTGCCACTCGGTGGTGAGCCGGGCCAGCGGCGTGCGCCACAGCTTCTCGTTGTACGGCTTCATGAAGCGGCGCGTGATCCCGTCTCCGAAGGTCGCGCGCGACCAGGAGAGGAAATCGGGGGCCTGCGGGAGCGCGCGCGGGCGATGCACCGTCTCGAGGAAGCCGGCCACGCAGTCCAGCACCGCCGCCGGCGGCAGGCCGCGCGTGTTCGCCTGGAACGGATAGCGCGTGTAGGCGCCCGACGAGAAGATCCACGCGCGCCGCTCGTGCGACGCCAGGTTGCCCTTGAGCAGGTCGAGCACCAGCGCCTGGCCGTAGGGGTCGTGCAGGTGGAGCAGGTGGCCCGTGAAGTCGAAGGTGAAGCCGCCGACGCGGCGCGAGCCGGCGGTGCCGCCGACCGTCTCCTCGGCCTCGACGACCAGGCGCGAGGCTCCCCCGAGGCGCCCGAGATGGTGCGCCGTCGAGAGGCCCGCCAGGCCCCCGCCCAGGATCAGGACGTCGGTCTTCATTTCATCGAGATCAGCGACAGCCGCCGGCCGACCCAGAACACGACGGCCGCGACCAGCGCGTACAGCGCCAGCGCCGCCTTGAGCGGGTACTGCGTCGCGAGGAACGCCGTGAAGCCCATGAAGCCGGCCGCGGCGGCCGCGCCCGCGACGACCTGGAGGCGCGTCCAGCCCAGCTTCTCCAGGCGCAGCGCGAAGTGGTCCTTCGAGCCCAGGAACGGCGACTTGCCCTGGTTGAGCCGGAGGATGCTGACGAAGAAGGTGTCGAACACCGGGATGAAGAGGATGAGGAGCGGCGCGAACACGCCCGCGTCGTTGACGTCCGAGTAGCGCGCGCCCAGCGACACGCCGGCCAGCAGGAAGCCGAGCGTCAGGCTGCCGCAGTCGCCCATGAACACCTTGTGCCGCTTCGACAGGTTCCAGGGCAGGAAGCCCAGCGCCGCGCCCGCGATGGCCGCGGCCGCGAAGTTCACGTAGTGCTCCTCGGACGGCAGGGACACGAGCAGGAAGCAGACCGCCGCGATCATCGCCTGGCTGGCCGCCAGCCCGTCCATGATGTCGATGATGTTGAGCGAGTTCGTCACCCCGACGACCCACACCGCCGTGATGCCCGCCGCGACCCAGGACGGGTGGATGAAGCGCACGCGCAGGCCGAACAGGATCAGCAAGGCCGTCGCCAGGAACTGGACCAGGAACTTGGGCTTGTAGTCGAGCCCCTCGGGGCGCTTGAGGTCGTCGACCAGCCCGAGCAGGAACACCAGCGTCCCGCCGAACACCAGCGAGCGCAGGTTGTACAGAGTGCCGGTCGGGAAGTTCGTCGAGAAGCGCAGCAGAAGCATCGCGCCGACGAAGCCCGCCCAGATCGCGACCCCGCCGAAGATCGGCGTCGGGGTCGTGTGCGTCTTCACCGCCGAGCTGGGCGCGTCGAGCAGGCCCAGGCGCAGCGAGAGCAGGCGCACCAGCGGCGTCAGGAAGAACGAGATCGTCGCGGCGACCGCGAAGCAGGCCGCGTACAGCCCGGGCTCGAAGGTCCTCAACGGGCCTCCAGGCGCGCGAGCAGGCAGGCCGGGCCCGTGGCGACGGTGGTCAGGCGCTCGTCCATGCCCTTCCAGTTCGCCAGGCCCGCCTCGGTCATCGTTCCCAGGCTCGCGCCCAGGCGGGCCGCCTCGCGCGGGACGAACAGCAGGTGCGTGAAGCCGTCGGCGGCCAGCGCGCGCGCCAGCGCGTCGGCCGACGCCGCCTCGTTGGAACGGCGCACGTACAGGTTCGGCGCGTGCACCGTGCTGGGCCGGTGCGCGCGCGGCAGATAGTAGCCGCGCTGCTCGCCGACCACCAGCACGCGCGCGTCGGCCGGCAGGGACGCGGCGGCCGCCGCGCACGGGTAGTACTCCAGGCGGCGCGACAGGAACTCGGCGCGGTCCTCCCGCGCGAGCAGGACGGCGTCCGAGCCGAACGCGCCGTGCACGAAGACGAACAGGAACAGGTGCGACAGGATCATCACCCCGGCCGCGCCGGCGCCCAGGAGGCGCGCCGGCGTCCCCGCCTTCGCGCGCCAGTCGGCCGCGCCCGCCGCGCCGACCAGCGCCAGCGCCGGCGCCAGCGCGGTCAGGAAGCGCAGGACCACGCCGGTGGCGAACCAGCCCGCGAAATAGAGCGCGGTGAACAGGGCGAACGCCCGGCGCTCGCCGCGGCGCCACGCCGCGAGCAGGCCCCACGCCCACAGCCACAGCGTCAGGTCCCAGCCCAGGTCGCCGAGCACGTCCATGCCGCCGCCGAAGCGCAGGGGGTTGCGGAAGAGCAGGACCGGCAGGTCGAGCAGGTCGCGCAGGACCCCGCGGCCGTGGCCGTACTCGGTGAGGACTTGGAAGTAGCCGGTCGCCAGGTCCGCGGTCCAGCCCAGCTTGGTGGCCGGGAACACCTTGTACAGGAACGGGAAGACCGGGTTGCCGACGCACAGCGCGTTCTTGACCAGCCACGGCGCGAACAGCGCGCCCGCGACCGCCGCGAACAGGACCGCGGACTTCAGCCGGTCGCGCCAGACCAGGCGCGCGACGAGCAGCGCCGCCGAAAGGCCCGCGTAATACTTCGTCCCCAGCGCCAGCCCCGCGAACAGCGCCGACAGGATGAGGACGCCGCGGTCGCGCCCCTCGTCCGACGCCTCGAACGCGAGCACCGAGGCCGTGACCCACAGCATCACCAGCGGCTCGACGTAGGTCGTCGAGCTCATCAGCAGGACCGCGGTGTGCGTGGCGACGAGGAGCGCGGCCCACGGGGCGGCCGGCGTGACGCGGCGGCCGAAGGTCAGCAGCCAGGCGACCGTCAGCGCCGAGGCCAGCCAGACGAGCATCTGGGCCAGCAGGTCGGAGCCCAGGCGCAGGGCGAGCGTGAACAGCATTTCCCCATTCTGCGGGAAGTGGGCGAACACCGTGCCCTCGGGCGCGTACAGGCGGCCGGCGCGCAGGTACTCCTGAGGAAGGGCGAGGTGGTAGACGAGCGAGTCGTACTGGTGCGGCGGGACCAGGCAGGCCCACAGCGCCGCGAGCAGGGGCAGGGAGACGGCGGCGCACAGCCACGGGCGCTGCGCCGCGCGGCGCGCTCCGTCCGCGAGCGCGGCCAGCGCGGGCCGCGCCTCGGACCAGCCGTACAGCCACAGGAGCCCGAGCAGAGTCGAGACCGCCCAGCCGCCCAACAGGCCGAGCGCGCCGAGCGCGAACATGCCCAGCGCCATCGCGCCCAGGCCGAGCGTCGCGCCGGCGACCGTGCGCTCGTCGTCGGCGAGAGCGGGGGCGAGCGCGCCGACCGCGCGGCGGCCGGCGCCGGCGGCGATCAGCGCGAGCAGCGCGAGGAGGGCCAGCGGGACCAGGCCCGTCCGCAGCGCCGGCAGGAGGCCGTCCGCGGCGACCGCCGCGGACAGAGCCGCCGTGAGGCCGGCGGCCAGGAGCCCGCTCACGCGGCTCCGTTCGGCTCGAACAGGTCGAAGCGGACCAGCCCCAGGCGGTGCAGGACGGACTGGCCCAGGCACCACAGCGCGGAGAGGCCGTACACGCAGGAGCGGCGGAAGTTGATCGAGGAGGCCTCCTCGAAGTAGCGCGCGGCCACCGGCACGTCGCCCAGGCGCTGCTTGAGCACGGCGGCCTGGATCAGGAACTGCTGGTCGAACACGAAATCGTCGGAGTTCTTCCGCCACGGCACGGTCTGCAGGCACTTGCGCGAGTAGGCGCGCAGGCCGGAGTGCCACTCGCCCAGGTTCTGGCCGCTGACGAAGTTCTCGAACACGGTCAGCGCGCGGTTGAACACGTACTTGTACACGGGCATCCCGCCGGAGAGGGCCTCCCAGCGGGTGCGGATGCGGTTGCCGCAGACCATGTCGCAGATGTCGTTGGTGATCAGCTCCGCCATGATGGGGACCAGCCGGGCGTCGTACTGGTAATCGGGGTGGACCATGACGACCACGTCGGCGCCGCGCTTGAGGGCCTCGGTGTAGCAGGTCTTCTGGTTGCCGCCGTAGCCCTTGTTGGTCTCGTGCGGGATGACGGTCAGGCCGAGCTTCTTGGCCAGCGCGACCGTGCCGTCCTTCGAGCAGTCGTCGACCAGGATGACCTCGTCCACCGACCCCGGCGGGATGTCGCGGATGGTGCGCTCGAGGGTCTTCTCGGCGTTGTAGGCGGGCATGACGACGATGATCTTGGGCTTGGGCATCGCGGGAGATTATAGGAAAGCGGGGCGTCCGCTGTCGCCCCGCGCGGGCGGGCCCGCCTAGGTCCTAAGGCCTACGCGTCCTATGGGCCCGATGGTCTTGCGCGGCGCGGGTTCTTCTGCCACACTGGGGCGATGCGAAGACCCCTCGTCGCGTCGGTCCTCCTGTCGCTGGCCGCCGCCGCCCTCGCCGCGCGCGAGGCCCCCCCGGCCCCGGGAGACGATTTCGTCTCGGCGGCCTGCGACTCCGGCGTGCTCGTCCAGCGCGACGAGAAGGCCGCCGGAGACGGGGATGTCGAGGAGGCGACCGCCGGCTTCGACGACCTGACCGGCGGCGACGAGGAGCCGGCCGACGGCGACAAGAAGAAGAAAGCCTCCCCCAAGCCGAAGAAGAAGCCCAAGACCCGCCTGCTGCGCCCGAAGGCGGGCGACAAGGACAAGTGCCCGGACCGCATGCGCGCGTTCTACGCGTCGGCGTCGAGCCGCGGCCTGAACGCGGTGCTCGCGCCCAAGGACGTCCCGGCCGAGGAGCTGCGCGCGCACGCCGACGACGCGTTCGCCGCGATGTCCCCCGGGTCCAAGAAGGGCGAGCGCCTGGCCGACCTGGGCCGCATGAGCAAGTCCGACATCGGTCGCCGCGTCGAGTTCGCGAACCGCCTCTTCGACAACGCCGGCCCGCTCGCCTCCGTGGACTTCAAGGCGCTCGGCTCCAAGGCCGACGGCCTCCAGCACGGGATGGACGCCGCCGACAAGGCCGCGAAGGCGGCCGCGGCGCTGGGCGCCGGCGCCCCCGCCGACGTCCCGCCGCCCGCCAAGGACGCGCCCCCCGCGGCGGCCGACGCGAAGGCCGCGTCCGACGCCTACACCGCCGCCCCCGGCGCCGGCCTGCCCGGCGGCATGTGCCGCGCGGCGCGCGTGCCCGAGGCGCGCCC
>JACQBB010000234.1 GCA_016194625.1 Elusimicrobiota bacterium
ACCGTCACCGGCGTCGCCTCCGGCGCGGCGAAGAACCTGTACATCAACGGCATCGAGACCTCCGGCAACGGCCAGGCCGGCGCGCTGATGGCCGTCCTGCCCGGCCTGCTGGCGGATTCCGCGCGCGCGGACCTGGTGATCTGCCTGGGGGCGGGCAACACCGTCCGCGCCGCCGCGCTGATGGCCGAGCGCGTGGACGGCGTCGAGCTGGTCGGCGACGTCGCGCGCCGCATGACGGTGTTCCACCCCGACCTGGCCGGGCACCTGGCCCGCCCCGGGCGGCGCGTGTTCGTCGAGGACGGCCGCGACTTCCTGCTGCGCTCCAAGGACCGCTGGGACGTCATCGTCGTGGACGCCGCGCCGCCGCTGTACAGCGCGGGCACGGTGAACCTGTACACGCTGGAGTTCCTGCGCCTGGCGCGCGCGCACCTGGCCGAGGGCGGCGTCTTCGCGCTGTGGCTGCCGACGCGCTCCTTCGAGAGCGACTATTGGCGCATCCTCTCCGGCGTCGCGACGGCGTTCCCGCACGTCGCGGTGTGGAACCAGTACTCGACGAACGGCTTCCTCGTGCTGGCCGCCGAACGCCCTCTCGAGCGCCCCGCGGGCTTCTACGAGCGCCGCATCCAGGAGCGGATGACGGCCTTCCCCAAGTCCAAGTTCGGCGAGGCGGTGGTCCGCTCCGGCTTCCGCTACACCGAAGAGCAGATCCGCGCCCGCGCGGGCCTGGCCGCGCCCGTCACCGACGACCTCCCGTCCGTCGAGTTCCCGCTGCGCCGCTTCTGGCGCGACGAGCCGCTGGCCGTCGACACGCTGTTCCTCGAGGAGATGACGGCCCGCCGGGCCGCGCCGGGACCGATTTGATAGGATGTCCCCCGTGAGGACGATCACCGTCGCCGTCGCGGGCCTGGGCAACGTCGGGCGCGAGACCGTGCGCCTGCTGCGCGAGCGCCGCGCCGACCTGCGCGAGCGCCTGGGCGCCCACCTGATCCTGACCGCGGTCGCCGACCGCGACGCGCGCCGCGAGGCCCGCGCGCTCGGCCTGCCCGCGTCCGTCGCGCGCTTCACCGACCCCGCCGCGATGGCCCGGACGTCCGGCGCCGACCTGTTCGTCGAGCTGCTCGGCGGCTACGACGCGCCGAAGCGCTTCGCCGGCGAGGCGCTCGGCCGCGGCGCGGCGCTCGTCACCGCCAACAAGCGCCTGCTCGCCTACGCGTGGCCCGAGCTGTCCGCCGCCGCCGCGAAGTCCGGCGCGCGCCTGGCCTTCGAGGGCGCGGTCGCCGGCGGCATCCCGGTCCTGCGCGCGCTGGAGCTGTCGTTCGCGGGCGACCGCGTGCTCGGCCTGGACGGCATCCTCAACGGCACGACGAACTACATCCTCACGCGCTGCGAGGAAGGGCTCTCGGCCGAGGACGCGCTGAAGGAGGCGCAGGCGCTCGGCTTCGCCGAGCGGCGCAGAAGCTGTGCGTGCTCGCGGGACTGGTCACCGGCGGCTGGCTGAAGCCCGGCTCCTTCCCGGTCGCCGGCATCGAGTCCGTCACCGCGCGCGACGTCGCCTTCGCGCGCGAGCGCCTGGGCTCGGCGGTGCGCCTGGTCGCCTCGCTGCGCTTCTCGGGAACGCCCGCGGCGCCGCGCGTCGAGGCCGGCGTCTCCCCCACGCTCGTGCCGCTCGGCCATCCGCTGGCCGCGGTGCGCCGCCAGTACAACGCCCTGCTCGTGAGCACGGCCTCGGCCGGCGACCTGATGTTCTACGGCCAGGGCGCCGGCGCGGGCCCGACGGCGTCGGCGGTGCTCGCCGACGTGTTCGTCACCGCGCGCGACCTCCTCGGCGGCCTGCCCGCGCCGCGCCCGGGACCGCGCCGCCTCTCGCTGGTCTCTCCCGACGAGACCGAGTCGGGCTTCTACCTGCGCCTGCTGGTCAAGGACCGCCCCGGCGCGCTGGCCCGCATCGCCGGCGCGCTCGGCCGCGAGCGCGTGTCCATCGCCGCGATCCACCAGGACGCGCCGACCGGCGCCGCGGCGGTGCCGGTGCTGATCACCACGCACCCGGCGGCCCGCGGCCGCTTCGAGCGCGCGCGCCGCGCCATCCTGGGCCTCGACGCCGTCTCTCCGCGCCACTGCGCGATGCGCATCCTCGCATGAAGCCCGCCGGCCTGATCGCGCGCTGGAAGTCCCGCCTGCCGGTCACCGCGCGCACCCCGATCGTCACGCTCGGCGAGGGGGGCACGCCGCTGGTGCGCGCCGACCGCGTTGCGAAGGCCGCGGGGCTCAAGCCCGGCTCGGTGTGGCTGAAGCTGGAGGGCATGAACCCGACGGGCTCGTTCAAGGACCGCGGGATGACGCTGGCGGTCTCGAAGGCGAAGGAGGCCGGCGCGACCGGCGTGCTGTGCGCGTCCACCGGCAACACCTCCGCGTCGGCCGCGGCGTACGCCGCGCGGGCGGGCCTGCGCTGCGTGGTGTACCTCCCCGCGGGCAAGGTCGCCGCGGGCAAGCTCGCCCAGGCGGTGATGCACGGCGCCGAGATCGTGACGGTCGCCGGCAACTTCGACCGCGCTCTCGAGAAGGCCGTCGCGGCCGCGAAGAAGAAGGGCTACGCGCTGGTGAACTCCTCGAACCCGTACCGCATCGAGGGACAGAAGACCGGCGCCTTCGAGGTGCTCGAGCAGCTCGGCCGCGCGCCCGACAACCACTTCATGCCCGTCGGCAACGCCGGCAACATCACCGCGTACTGGAAGGGCTACCGGGAGCGCGGCGTCCGCCCCCGCATGTTCGGCTGGCAAGCCGCCGGCGCGGCGCCGCTGGTCCTCGGCCGCCCGGTGGACGACCCCAAGACGCTCGCGACCGCGATCCGCATCGGCCGCCCGGTGTCCTGGGCCGGCGCGGTCGCCGCGCGCGACGAGTCCGGCGGCGCGATCGGCTCGGTCACCGACGCGCAGATCCTGGCGGCCTACCGCTTCCTCGCCGCGAAAGAGGGCGTGTTCTGCGAGCCCGCCAGCGCCGCGCCGGTCGCCGGGCTGTTCAAGCTCGCGAAGGCCGGGCGCGCGCCGAAGGGCGTGACGGTGTGCGTGCTCACCGGCCACGGCCTCAAGGACCCGGGCACCGCCGAGAGGTTCGCGTCATGAGCCGGGTGCTGGCCCGCGTGACGGTGACGGTCCCGGCGACGACCAGCAACCTCGGCCCCGGCTTCGACTGCCTGGGCCTGGCGCTGGACCTGCGCAACGAGCTGACGCTCGAGCTGCGCGACGAGCGCGGCGCGCCCGTCGTCGAGATCGAGGGCGAGGGCGCGGCGACCCTGCCCCGCGACCAGCGCAACCTGCTGGTCAAGGCCGCGAGGCTCGCCCTGCCGCCGACGCTGCCCGGCCGCCTGGCGTTCAAGGCCGTCAACCGCGTGCCGCTGGCGCGCGGGCTGGGCTCGTCGGCCGCGGCCGCCGTCGCCGGCCTGTGGGCCGGCGCGCACCTGTTCGGCACCCTGCGCCGCTCCGAGGACGAGCTCGAGCGCCTGGCCGTTTCATTGGAAGGCCACCCCGACAACGTCGCCCCCTGCATCCACGGCGGCCTCACCGCCAGCCTGTCGGTGGACGGCCGGTTCCGCGCGACGCGCCTGAACATCCATCCGTCGCTGTCGGCGGTCGTCTGCGTCCCCGCGTTCGAGCTGGCGACCAAGAAGGCGCGCGCCGCCCTGCCCAAGAAGGTCCCCCTGGCCGACGCGGTGTATAATTCGTCGCGCGCGATCCTGCTGGCGCGCGCCCTGGAGACCGGCCGCACCCAGCAGCTCGCCGATTTCATGGACGACCGCCTGCACCAGCCCTACCGCGCGAAGCTGGTCCCCGGATTGAAGGAGGCGCTCGCCGCCGCGCTCAAGGCCGGCGCCGCCGGCGCCGCGCTGTCCGGCTCGGGGCCGACCGTGTTCGCCTTCGTCTCGGGCGGAGCCGGCCCTCGCGTCGGGCGCGCGATGGTCCGCGCCTTCGCCGCCCGCCGCGTGCGCTCCTCGTGGCTGGCGCTGGAGATCGACCACCAGGGAGCGCGCATCGAGCGCTAGACCCGTGAAGATCACCGTGATGAAGTTCGGCGGCACTTCGGTCGCCGACCCCGAGAAGATCCAGCGCGCCGCCGAGCGCGCGGTCGCCGAGCGGCGCAAGGGCTACGGCGTCGTCGTCGTGGTCTCCGCGCCCGGCGAGATGACCGACGAGCTGATCACGCTCGCCGAGCGCATCACCCCGAAGCCCGACGACCGCGAGCTCGACCAGCTGGTGACCACCGGAGAGCAGGTCGGCATCGCGCTGTTCGCGATGGCCTGCAAGGCGCGCGGCGTCCCCGCGGTCTCGCTGACCGGCCCGCAGGCCGGCATCGACGCCGTCGGCGCGGCCGGACGCGCGCAGATACGGCGCATCCGCGCGCGCGTCATCCGCCGTCATCTGAAGGAAGGCCGCATCGTCGCCGTCGCCGGCTTCCAGGGCCTCGCGCCCAACGGCGACACCGTCACCCTCGGCCGCGGCGGCTCCGACCTCACCGCGGTCGCGCTGGCGTCGGCGCTGAAGACCGGCCGCTGCGAGATCTTCTCGGACGTGAAGGGCGTCTACACCGCCGACCCCCGCATCGTCCACGACGCGCGCAAGCTGCGTCGGATCACCTTCGAGGAGATGCTGGAGCTGGCCGGCGCCGGCGCGCAGGTGATGCAGGCGCGCTCGATGGAGGTCGCCGAGCGCTTCGGCGTCGAGCTGCACGTGCGCTCCGCGTTCCACAACCTGAAGGGCACTTGGGTCGTCGCACAGGAGAAGAAGATGCTGGAGAAAGCGTTCGTCTCGAGCCTCGCGCTCGACAAGAGCGAGGTGCGTCTCACCGTGGTCGGCGTGCCCGACCAGCCGGGCGTGGCCGCCCGGGTCCTCTCCGCGCTCGCCGCCGACGACATCCCGGTGGACATGATCATCCAGACCGCGCCCAGCCACATG